>NZ_DGMH01000022.1:57915-75475 GCF_002388305.1 Sulfitobacter sp. UBA4523 | reverse complement strand
CGTGGGCGAGATGGAAGAGCGCTATCGCAAGATGTCCAAGATGGGCGTGCGCAACATCGAAGGCTATAACGGTCGCGTCCGCGAGGCCCTGGCCAAGGGAGAGATGTTCAGCCGCACCGTCCAGACCGGCTTTGACGAGGATACGGGCGAGCCGATCTTCGAGACGGATGAATTCAAGCCCGAAGCGCTGCCCTATATCGTCGTGATCGTGGACGAGATGGCCGATCTGATGATGGTCGCGGGCAAAGAGATCGAAGCCTGCATCCAGCGTCTGGCACAGATGGCACGGGCATCGGGTATTCACCTGATCATGGCGACACAGCGTCCTTCGGTCGATGTCATCACCGGCACGATCAAGGCGAACTTCCCGACGCGGATTTCCTTCCAGGTGACCTCGAAAATCGACAGCCGCACAATTCTGGGCGAGATGGGGGCCGAACAGCTGCTTGGCATGGGTGACATGCTCTATATGGCGGGCGGGTCCAAGATCGTGCGCTGCCACGGCCCCTTTGTCAGCGACGAAGAGGTCGAAGAGATCGTGAACCACCTCAAGGCCTATGGTGAACCTGATTATGTGTCGGGTGTGGTCGAAGGGCCATCCGATGACCAAGAGGGCAACATCGACGCGGTTCTGGGTCTGGGCGGCAATACCGACAGCGAAGACGCGCAATATGACACGGCCGTGGCGATCGTGGCAAAAGACCGCAAATGTTCGACGTCCTACATCCAGCGGAAACTGGGCATCGGCTATAACAAAGCCGCGCGTCTGGTCGAACAGATGGAGGACGCGGGCCTTGTTTCGCCTGCCAACCACGTGGGCAAGCGCGAGATCCTGATACCAGAGCAGGGGTAGCGCGCAAAATTAATCGGAACGTCATTGCGACGCCGGGGGTTGGCTTGGGAACAGGCGAGCCCCTTTTGCATTTCGGGCGTGTTAGGCGATATCCTGCTGCGTGATATCGTATATCATGACGCGAAGCCCTATGTCGAAGGCAAGGCACTGGAATAAGAATAGGAAGACTATGATGCGTTTTGTTACCACCACCGTTCTGGCCATTGGTCTGGGGTTGGCAGCTGTGATGCCCGCCGCCGCCGACAAACTGCCGCTGAACGCGATTTCCGGCTATCTTAACGATCTGAAAACCGCCAAGGGCGAATTCACCCAGATCAACGACGACGGCTCGATCAGCACCGGCACGATCTACATCAAACGTCCGGGCAAAGTGCGGTTTGAATACAACGCACCGGATTCGGGGATTGTCGTGGCGGGCAGCAATACGGTTGTGATTTACGACAAGAAATCCAACCAACCGGCAGAGACATACCCTCTGTCCAAAACGCCGCTGTCGATCATTCTGGCCGCGAATGTGAACCTGGGGCAGGCCAAGATGGTGACGGGGCATAACTATGACGGCACCGCAACCACCGTGCGCGCCCAAGACCCCGCGCATCCTGAATATGGCAATATCGAGCTGAAGTTCACCGGCAACCCGGTCGAGCTGCGCCAGTGGATCATCAACGACGGCAACGGCACCAAGACCACCGTGGTTCTGGGCGACCTGCAAAAGGGCGGCAGCCTGCCCAACAAACTGTTTGACGTCGGCAGCCCCGGTCAGGTGAACCGCTAACGAAAAAGGGCCCCGAACATACGTTCGGGGCCCTTTCTTTATCCGGTGTTGGTCAGCTTACCAACGTGACAGGCGACACCCTGCAATCTGCTGCTGGTACATATCGGAGCGCGCACGCACCTTGCGGGCCACGGCGACCAGCCAGGGTTTCGAATTATAGCTTTGGCGCGCATAGCCTGTGTTGCCTTCGTGATAGGCCAGATACTGGTTTTCCGCGTCATGCAGGGGGATGCCGTTCTTGTCGCGGCTCTTGTTCATGTACCACCCCATGAAATCCGACGCGTCGTTGATCCGGTCGCGCTTGGCGCGGAAACCGCCAGCTTCGGCCAGATATTCATCCCATGTCGCATCAAGCGCCTGGCTGTAGCCAAAGGCGCTGGACTGGCGGCCCATGGGGATCACGCCGATGACATAGCGGAACGGCGTACGGGCGTCCGCGATGAATTTGCTTTCCTGATGGATCGTCGCCATCTGCACATGGACAGGCACGCCCCAACGGCGTTCAGCTGCACGGAATGCGCGGTAATATTCTGGGCGCTCTTTGAGAATCGCACATGCGTTATCAAGGTCTCGTGGGGCACTGGTCGGACCGCCACTACATGATGCCAAAAGCACAGCAATTATCAGGGCGCAAAAGGTTCTGCTCATCGGCCTCTCGCTTTTATCGTGTTTTTATTACATTTAGTTTATCAGATTGCCCTGCCGACGCCCACCAGAAATTACAGCAGAAACCCCAGCATAAGCGGTAAAGCGGCAACCGATAGCACGGTAGAGACGACAACCAGCCCCGCGACAGACTGCGCGTCCGCACCGTATTTCTCTGCCAGCAGGTAGGATGTCACCGCCACCGGTGTCGCGACCTGCAAGACCAGCACGCCAAACGCGATTTTATCAAGGTCAAAGAACCAGCCTGCCAAGGCGGCGATGCCAATGCAGATCGCAAGCTTGATCAGTGACAACACCACCGCGCGGCCGATCCCGCCGGGGGACAGCCGTGCCACGGCAACGCCCAATGTGATCAGCATAATCGGGATCGCCATCTGACCGAGCAAGGACAGCGTATTGGTCAGAAACACCGGCGTTTCCCAGCCTTGCACCAGAAACAATGCGCCCAATGCCGTGCCCCAGACCAGCGGTTCACGGATGACTTTCCCGAACGAGCCAGACCCCGCCACCAGCCAGATGCCGAAGGTGAACGACCATATGGCCATAATGGCAAAGACCACAACGGCGTAACCCAACCCCGTGTCGCCAAAGGCAAAAAGCGCGAGCGGCAGACCCAGATTGCCGGTATTCCCGAAGATCATCGGGGCCAGATACGTCCGCCGGTTCAACCCGAACACGCGCACGATCACCGCAGCCAGCAGCGTCACCCCGCCATAGGCCGCCACTGTCGCCAATGACAAAGCGCTCAGCGCGGCGGGGTCGATCTGCGTTGTCATCAGCGACACGAAAATCAGACAGGGCACCGATAGGGTCATCGCCAGCTGGGTCACAAACTGGATGCGATACTCGAACCCCAGCTTTACCCAGGCAAAGCCGACCCCCGCGAGCAGGAACACAGGAGCCACAATTTCAAGCACTGTCAGGACGAGGTTCACAAACTGTTTCCTTGGTTGCGCGTCGCAGGATTGGACAAAAGCCCCTTGAAGGGACTACGAACGAACGGTAGGTGCACCGATGTTATGATAAGAACGCGCGCGAAATACCACTTGGGCCAGATCGTCCGGCACAAAAAACATCCTTTCCGAGGGGTGATTTTTGACGTGGACCCCGAATTTGCCAATACCGAAGAATGGTACGAGGCTATTCCCGAAGACAGCCGCCCCGAGAAAGACCAGCCCTATTATCACCTGCTGGCCGAAAACGAACAAAGCTATTACGTGGCCTATGTGTCCGAGCAGAACCTCGTGGCCGATTACTCGGGCGAACCTGTGGACCATCCTGATATCCCCGATCTCTTCGGCCCGTTCACCGATGGGGCCTATCCGCTGCACTTCCAGCTGAACTGAGGCAAAGCGTGGGTGACCCGCGCCCTGCCACCCTGTTTCAATAGCCCAGGGCACACCCATCCTTGCGCGCGTCGCTCGCCCCCTCCAGCAAACCGTTGTCATGCAGCTGGATCGCCTGCGCGCCGCCGATGGCTGTGGCCGGAATTTCGACCTTATGCCCCATCTCGGCCAGCTCGGCGCGGACCGCATCGCTATAGCCGCGTTCGACCTTGAGGATGCCATTGTCTGAAAACGCGCGGGGGGCGTCGATGGCGGCCTGAGGGTCTAGCCCGAAATCCGTCAGGTTAGAGACAAACCGCGCGTGGCCATTGGGCTGGTAGGCCCCGCCCATCACACCAAACGGCATGATGACCTTACCGTCGCGTTTGATCATCCCCGGAATGATCGTATGCATCGGCCGCTTGCCGCCCTTCAGCTCGTTCGCGTGCCCTTGGTCAAGGGTGAAACCAGCACCGCGGTTTTGCAGCAGGATACCGAATTTATCCGACGCGATGCCCGACCCGAAACCGTGGAAGATCGAATAGATCAACGACACGGACATCCCATCCTTGTCCACCACGGTGATATAGATCGTATCCTTATGCACCGCCTCTGACAGGGCGACGGGGTCGGGCATGGCTTTCTTCGGGTCGATCAACGCCGCCAGCTCTCGCGCCGTTTCGGGCGCAAGCATATGGGCCAGACGTGCGGTATGGTCCGGGTCCGCCAGAAAACGATTGCGCGCATCATACGCCAGCTTGGCGGTTTCCGCCTCGATATGCACACGCTCCGCGCCCCAAGGATCCATGGATGCAATGTCGAAATGCGACAGCATGTTCATCATCAACAGTGCCGTGGCCCCCTGACCGTTCGGCGCATGTTCCAGCACCTCAACGCCCTGATAAGTGGAGGCAAGGGGCTCACCGGGGGTGCAAGCGGTGGCGGCGAAATCCTCTGCCGTGTGCTTGCCCCCCATCGCATTGAGAGAGGCGACGATATCTTCGGCCACCTCACCCGCATAGAAGGCATCGCGCCCGTCCTTGGCGATGCGACGCAGGACTTCGGCCTGACCGGGGGCGCGGAAGATGTCGCCGGTCTTTGGGGCCTCGCCGCCGGTCAAATAGAAATCGCGTGCGGCCCCCTGCAATGTGCCCGCATCATTACCCCAATCAAAGGCAACACGTGCCGCGACGGGCACGCCTTCTTCGGCATAGCGGATCGCCGGGGCAAGAATCGTGTCCAGACCCATGGTGCCGATGGTGTCGGACAGGTGGCAAAACGCGTCGATCGCGCCGGGTATGGTCACGGCATGGGCGCTGCGCAGCGGTACCGTCTTTTCACCAGCGTCCCGCAAATGGGCGGCATCCAACGCAGCAGGGGCGCGGCCCGATCCGTTCAGCGCGTGCACCTCGTCGCTGCCCGCTGGCGAATACAGCACAAAGCAATCCCCGCCGATTCCGGTCATCTGCGGCTCGCAAATCCCCAGCAGCACGGCACCGGCAATCGCGGCATCCATCGCGTTGCCGCCCCGCTCAAGAATATCGACAGCGGTCTTTGCGGCCAAAGGATGGGACGTGGCACACATGCCATTGCTCGCCAGAACGGGGGATCGTCCGGGAAGGTGAAAGTCGCGCATGTCATTGGCCTCAGGTTGCTGTCATCGGCCTGAACGTAGCGCGGTGCAGGACGGGCGGGCAATCACTAAAGGGCAGTTGGGCACTTAAAGGGGAGCTGGGTACATGAAGGGGGATTGGGCACAGTGAATGTGCCTCGGCGTTGCGTACTGGGTGGGGGCTATTAAAACGCAACGCCGAGGGAAGCCATATGCAGCTACAGAACCGACGTTGCCCGCAAAGCTGGGCGGAATTATGAAACCTTTGAGGCGCTATTGCGGAGCGTTGCTTCAAGCTGCCCCAAAGGTGACCAACACTTAACCCTTGGCCGCAAAGGCCCCCCTAATAGCGGTCCCCCGTGCCCAGCTTATCCCGCGGCAAGCGGAATGCGCAGCGCCAGCAGGTTCATATCGCCGGTGCGCGAATATTCCAGCTCGCAGCTCAGCAACCGGATCAGGCTCCAGCCGAATCCACCTTCGGGCAGTTCGTCAGCAAGTTTCAGCACATCGAATGCTTCACCCGGGGGGAGGGTGAACCCCGGCATCGGTTTGCCCAGATCGGTGATGCGAAACCGCAAGTCATCAGGCGCATAGGCCCCGCGCACCCCGATTAACCCCGCTTGGGGCAATCCGGCATAGGCGTGTTCGACCACGTTATTCAACGTCTCGGCCAGCACCAGTTCCACAATCTCGAGGTTTTCTTGCGATAGTCCCCGATCGGCCAGTTCTGTGCGGATATGTCCAAGGGCCGCGCGTACCGCATCGGCAGAGGCTTCCAACGTCACCTCGAACCCATAGGGGGTATCCGCCTGACCCACTGTGCCTTCGTTCCGGTTCGGGGCGCTCATGCGGGCACCTGCGCGGCCAATGCGGCGTCCAATGTGGGGAAAAGGGGAAAAACGCTGTCCATCCGCGTCAATCGAAACACCCGATCAACCGAGGGCGTCAGCCCCGCCAGCGTCAGGCTGCGGTCCGGCAACAGAAGTTTCAGCGTCGCCACCACCGCGCCAAGCCCGCTGGAATCAATAAAGGTCACCTGCCCCAGATCCAGAATAACCACCGGTGGCCCATCTTCGATCATATCCCGCATGGCTTCTTTAAAGGCGCGGGCAACGGCGGCATCAATACGGTCTTCCATGACGGATATGATTTGCAGCTGCCCTTCTGTTCTGGTTGAGAGTTTCATATGGTCATCTCCAAGGTGTCCCGGACGCCAGAAGACATAGCGCCGATACCTTACCAAAAGATGATCATTTCCCGGGGAGGGGACGAAATGGAAAAAGTCGTGATAGCAGGGGCTGCGCGGACGCCGATGGGCGGGTTTCAGGGGGCTTTTGCCGATCTGACCGCGGCCGATCTGGGGGGGCATGCGATCAAGGCGGCGCTGGACGGTGCCGGCACCAATACCGTGGACGAGGTGCTGATGGGCTGTGTGTTGCCCGCAGGGCAGGGCCAAGCCCCCGCGCGTCAGGCCGGCTTCAAGGCAGGTCTGGGCGAAGAGGTGCCGGCGACAACGCTGAACAAGATGTGCGGCTCGGGGATGAAGGCGGCGATGATCGCCTTCGACCAGATCTCCTTGGGTCAGACCGATACCATGATCGCCGGCGGGATGGAGAGCATGACAAACGCGCCCTATGTGCTGCCGAAAATGCGCGGCGGCGCGCGGTTGGGGCACGGTCATGTGATCGATCACATGTTCCTCGACGGGTTGGAAGACGCCTATGACAAGGGCCGCCTGATGGGCACCTTTGCCGAAGACTGCGCCGAGACCTTTCAATTCACCCGCGCCGTGCAGGATGACTATGCGCTGGCCTCCCTGTCCCGCGCGCTTGACGCGCAAAGCAGCGGCGCGTTCGACGGCGAGATCGCAGCGGTTGATCTGAAATCGCGTAAAGGGTCGGTCACCATCTCGGCGGATGAACAGCCCGGCAACGCACGGCCCGAGAAGATCCCCGAACTCAAACCCGCCTTCCGCGAGGGCGGCACAGTAACGGCGGCGAATGCGTCTTCCATCTCGGACGGGGCGGCGGCATTGGTGCTGGCATCTGAAACAGCAGCCAAATCCCAAGGGTTGAATGTCCGCGCGCATATCCTCGGCCACGCCAGTCACGCGCAGGCACCGGGGCTTTTCACCACCGCGCCCGTACCGGCGGCGCAGAAACTGCTGGATCGGTTGGGCTGGCAGAAAGACGACGTTGATCTGTGGGAAGTGAACGAGGCCTTTGCCGTCGTGCCACTGGCCTTCATGCATGAAATGGGGCTGTCCCATGACATCGTGAACGTGAACGGCGGTGCCTGTGCGCTTGGCCACCCCATCGGAGCCTCTGGCGCGCGCATTATCGTGACCCTGCTGAACGCACTGGAAAAGCGCGGGCTGAAACGGGGTATCGCGGCGATCTGCATTGGCGGCGGTGAAGGCACCGCGATTGCGATCGAACGTCCCTGATTTTCCAAATGGTCTAAATCCTCGGGGGTCGGGGGGCAGACAGCCCCCCGGTCCGACAGTAACAAAAGGCACTTTTATGCGCGTTGACTATCCTACCCTCTCCAAAACCCTCCACGCTTTGACCGACGGCGAAACCGACAGCGTGGCGCTGATGGCCACCGTCGCCTGCGAGGTGCACCACGCCGACGACCGCTTTGACTGGACGGGGTTCTACCGTGTGACCGCGCCAGAGCTGCTTAAGATCGGGCCCTATCAGGGCGGGCATGGCTGTCTGGTGATCCCCTTTGCGCGTGGGGTGTGCGGGGCCGCCGCGCGCACGGGCGAAACGCAGCTGGTTGCGGATGTGGATGCCTTTCCGGGCCACATCGCCTGCGCGTCCTCCACGCGGTCTGAACTGGTCCTGCCCGTCTGGAACGGCGCCGGAGAGCTGCTGGGTGTCTTTGATATCGACAGCAACCAGCCCGCCGCGTTTGACCAGACCGACGCCGACGCACTCGCCGCGATTCTGAAATCTGTTTTCGCAAACGTCTAGGCCGGTGATCCTGCCCGTCGATCAAAGGAAATGTCATGAGCTTTGACGCTTGGCTCGTGTTTGCCCTGTTCTGGGTGGTGTTTGTCACCACGCCGGGGCCGAACGCGGTGAACTGTATCAGCAACGGGATGAACCTGGGCTTTGCGCGGGCGATGGTCGGGGTGCTGGCGATCCTGACGCAGGCCTCGCTGTTTCTGGCGCTGTCAGCGATTGGCGTGACGGCGCTGTTGACAGCCTCGGCCACGGGGTTCTTTGTGGCCAAGATGATCGGGGCAGGGTTTCTGATCTATCTGGGCGTGCGCGGGCTGGTCCTGGCGGGCAAGCCCGTGGTGATGGAGGATCGTCCCGCCGCGTCGGTCTATTGGCGTGCCTTTGCGATTGCGACGATCAACCCGAAATCGGTCGCCGGATATCTTGCGGCCTTCAGCCAGTTCGTGCAGCCGGATGTCCCGATCTGGGACCAGATGATCGTGATCGTGCCGACGGCGCTGACCCTGACCGCGGCCAGCTATACCGGGTTTACAGCGCTTGGGGCGGGGCTGGGGCGGGCTGCCTTGGGGGCGGTGTTCAACGTCTGGTTCCGCCGCGTGATGGCGGTCAGCTTTATCATCTACGGGGTGCTGTTGGGCAGCGCGCATACGCCGATGCCTAAGGGGTGATCAAGGGCTGATCTTGCGCGCCTGTGGGGCAAGTGCCCTTGGGTCAGTCTTTCCCTCTGGTCCCTGCGGTCCTGCGGGCGTAAGCAGACCCCAAGGAGACACGATATGCGCAACCCAGATACCCTTTCCAACACCCAGCCCGCCCCGCCCGAGGACACGCCCCAAGGGCTTGCCTTTGCGATCGGGGCCTATGGTCTTTGGGGGTTTCTGCCGCTGTACATGAAGGCCATCGCCCATATTCCTGCGGCAGAGATCGTCGTGCATCGGGTCATCTGGTCAGTGCCCGTGGGCGCATTGGTGCTGATCCTACTGGGGCGCACCGCCACCCTGCGCGAGGCGTTCCGGTCGCCGCGCACCTTGGCGATGGGCTGTGTCACGGCGACGCTGATCTCGGTCAACTGGGGCATCTACATCTGGGCGGTGAACTCGGGTCATGCGCTGGACGCGGCCTTGGGCTATTACATCAACCCGTTGTTCAGCATCTTGCTGGGGGCGCTGCTGCTGGGGGAACGTCTGTCGAGACTTCAGCTTGCGGCAATCGGGTTGGCAGCCGTCGCCGTCGCGATCCTGACGCTTGATTCCGGTCGCTTCCCTTGGGTCGCGCTGAGCCTGACATTCACCTTCGGCCTGTATGCGCTGGCGAAAAAGCGGCTGCCGATCGGGCCGAACCAGGGTTTCCTGCTTGAGGTCCTGATCCTGCTCGCTCCTGCGCTGGCTTATCTGGTTTACCTGATTATGACGGGGCAAAACCACTTTGGTCAGGGCGTGCCGTTTAATACGTGGATGCTGGTGGGCTGCGGCGTGGTCACGGCGGTGCCGTTGATCTTTTATGCCAACGGAGCCAAGCGGCTGCGGCTGTCGACCATCGGTATCTTGCAGTATATCGCGCCGACGATGATCCTCCTTTGCGCTGTGCTGGTCTTTGACGAACCCTTTGGGCGCGCGCGCATGATTGCCTTTCCGCTGATCTGGGGTGCGCTGGTGATCTATTCGATCTCGCTGTTCCGGCAGATGCGGCACAAACCGGCGTGACAAGGGGGGAGGAGGGGCGCAGACATGTCGCGCCCCTCGATCATTATATCATTCGCTCAGGACAGCGCGTCCTTGAAGGCGAGGAAGCTGGGGTCTTTCATCACCCGTGCGTTCATCGCCTCACGTAGGGCACCGATGGATTTATAGGGGCGCATCACCACCTCGAATTTGGCGATCAGACCGTCGTCACCCAAGGTGATCAGATCGACGCCAACGGCATCCAGATCCCCGATCTTGCACTGGAACTCCAGCGCCCAATCTGTCCCTTCCCCCATGATCCGGCGGTATTTGAAATCGCTAAAGACATTGCCGACGTGCCCCAGAACCGCTGCCACAGGGGCGCGGCCGGTCCAGGTCTTGTAATATGTCGGCGGCATGAAGGTGACGTCTTCCGCCAGCAGCGGGGCGATCTTTTCCGAATCCCCCTTGGCGACAACATCAATCATCTTGGTAATAGTAGGATGCATTCCGGGTCCTTTGGTACAGATTGGCTTGAAAACCTACCCTACATCTGAGACGGACACTTATGGAAACAGAATATAATCCGCCCCAAGATCCGCTGGTTGTCCTGCATGAAGACGCCGAAGTGTTGCTTGTCGACAAGCCCGCGGGCTTGCTGTCGGTGCCGGGCAAGGGGCCGCATCTGGCCGATTGTCTCATCGCGCGGGTGCAGGATGCATTTCCGGACGCGCTGCTGGTGCATCGTCTGGATCGGGACACCTCAGGCGTGATGATCTTTGCGCTGACGCCCCATGCGCAGCGCCATCTGGGATTGCAGTTTGAAAAGCGGATGACGCGCAAGACCTATGTCGCGCGGGTCTGGGGGGTACCGCAGGAAAAGACCGGCACCATCGATCTGCCGCTGATCGTGGATTGGCCGAACCGCCCGCGCCAGATGGTCTGCCATGAAACGGGTAAACCCGCACAAACCGACTGGCGTGTGCTGAAAGACGAAGGCGACACCGCGCGGGTGCGCCTTAGCCCCAAGACAGGGCGCAGCCATCAGCTGCGGGTGCATATGCTGAGCCTCGGCCATCCGATTCTGGGCGATCCGTTTTACGCCACGGGGCCCGCGTTGGCGTATCCGCGCCTGATGCTCCATTCAGAGGAGCTGCGGTTCAACCATCCTCAGGGCGGGCATTCGACCAAGATCCGTGCCAAGGCACCGTTCTAAAGGCCATAGGGCGCAGACGAGAAAGGCCACCCCGTAGGGTGGCCTTGGTTTTTTACAGCGTGTCCGAAGGACAGCTTATTCAGCGGCCCAACCCGAGACGGCCTTGATCTCGGTAAAGTCCTCGATCCCGTACATACCACCCTCGCGGCCATTGCCCGATTGCTTCATGCCGCCAAAGGGCGACCCTGCGGCGCGGCTTTGGCCGTTCATCTCGACCATGCCCGACCGCAGCTGACGCGCCAGACGGTTGCGACGCTCGCCATCTTGCGACTGGACATAGTTGGTCAGGCCGTAAACCGTGTCATTGGCGATCTGGACCGCTTGCTCTTCGCTGTCGAACTTCATGATCGACAGAACCGGCCCAAAGATTTCCTCGCGCGCGATGGTCATGTCGGGGGTCACGTCAGCAAAAACGGTGGGTTTGACAAAGAACCCGCGGTTCAACCCGTCGGGACGTCCGGTGCCGCCCGCAACCAAACGCGCGCCTTCGTCGATACCCTTCTGGATCAGGTCCTGAATCTTGTTGAACTGCGATTCATTGACCACGGGGCCGATATGACGCCCATCTTCGGAGGCAGGACCAACGGTAACCTGCGACGCCACAGCGCCTGCTTCTTCGACGGCTTTGTCATAGACATCCGACTGCACCAGCATACGGCTGGGGGCGTTACACGACTGACCAGTGTTGTTCATCATGTGCAGCACGCCGCGTTTGACAGCCTTGTCATCCGCATCGTTGAAAATGATGTTCGCGCCTTTGCCTCCCAGTTCAAGGTGGACCTTTTTCAGCGTATCCGCCGCCGCTTTCGAGATCAGCGTGCCCGCGCGGGTGGAGCCGGTGAAGCTGATCATGTCGATGTCTTTATGCGACGACATCTGGCTGCCGACACCGACGCCATCGCCGTTCACAAGGTTGAATACCCCTTTGGGGAAGCCTGCCTCGTCGATCAACTCTGCAAAGATCATCGCGTCCAGCGGGCTTTCCTCGGAAGGTTTCAGCACCATCGTGCAGCCCGACACGATCGCCGCGCCGACCTTGAGCGTGATCTGGTTCATCGGCCAGTTCCACGGCGTGATCAGACCGGCAACGCCCACGGCTTCGCGGATGATCCGGTCATTCGGGGCGTGATCGCCAAGCGGCTGTTCGAATTTGAACTCTTTCGCGGCCTTGATGAAGTTGCTCAGGTGATAAGAACCGGCACCAACCTGCGACGTGCGGGCCAGATCCATCGGCGCACCCATGGCCGTGCTCATCGCTTTGGCCAGATCCTCGGCGCGGGCCTGATAGACCTCTAGCAGCTTTTCCAGCAGGGCGATGCGTTCCGCCGGAGGCGTCGCCATCCAGCCGGGCAGGGCGGCCTTGGCAGCGGCAACCGCGGCATCGGTATCCGCCTGATCCCCAAGCGAGATGACCGCGCAGGGCTCCTCTGTGGTGGGGTCGATCACGTGATAGTCATTCGGCTTGGCGGGGGATACCCATTCACCGTTGATGTAAAACTCGCGCTTCTCCAGCATGGGAAAACTCCTTTTGTCATGCGGTGCCGGGGACGTTTCCCCCAGCCTGTTGCGCGTACCATGTCACCACATCTGGGGACCCGCAAGTGAGGGGGTGAAACCGGCAGCGCAACGTCTTACATAAGTGGAGAACGACAAACCGAAACCATGAAGCCGGAGAATATTATGTCCTTGCGCATCAACGATACCATCCCCGATCTGACTGTCGAAACCGATCAGGGCACGATCAGCCTGCACGACTGGGTGGGCGACAGCTGGGCGATCCTTTTTTCGCACCCAAAGGATTTCACGCCGGTCTGCACCACCGAATTCGGGGCAGTCGCACAGCTTGCCGACGAATGGGAAAAGCGCGGCACCAAGGTGATGGGCATTTCCGTGGACGGTGTTGAAGAGCACAAGAAATGGAAAGGCGATATCGAGACCTTCGCCGGTGCCAAAGCGGGCTTTCCGATCATCGCGGATAACGACCTGACCGTTGCCAAAGCCTTCGACATGCTGCCCGCCGACGCTTATCTGCCCGATGGCCGCACCCCCAACGACAGCGCCACAGTCCGCGCCGTGTTCATCATCGGGCCGGACAAGCAGCTGAAGCTGTCGATGACCTACCCGATGACCGTGGGCCGCAACTTTGCCGAGGTTCTGCGCGCGCTGGACGGCTTGCAAACCTCGACCGGAAAGGGCGTGGCGACACCGGCGAACTGGAATGTGGGCGACGACGTGATCATCCCCGCGACCCTGTCGGACGATGACGCCAAGGCGAAGTTCGGCGATTTCAACAAGATCCTGCCCTACCTGCGCACCACCAAAGCGCCCAGCTAAGCGCGGATCTCAGGCTTTCTGAGGTCGCAATTTAACCTGCGTGCGATACCACGCCCGCTTGAATTCCCGCATCAGCTTGCCGCTGGTGCGGGTTTTTTGCTGGATGGTTGACCCGCCGATCTGGTTGGCGATTTCGCTTAGCCCATTGGGAAGCAGGGCGTGGAGCTTTTGCCCTGTCACCCAATGCATCTGCAGCCATGTATCGACAGGGCGGTCAATCTGGGTCGATCCGTCAAGCAAGCGCTGCGCCGCGTCACGCCCCACCACCTGACAGCAACACTGCAAGCCGATCCGCTTGGGCAGGATCAACGCCATATCGCCGTCGCGCGCCACGACATCTGCGGGCAGCTCTCGCATCTTGGGCGGCAGGCGCAGGTACATATCGGGCGTCATATTCTGGTGGATAAGCTGTAACGCGCGGTCCAGCTCTGGCCGCGACACGGCGAGGTCATCCTCGACAATCATCGCGTAATCCCAGCCCTGATCGACGATCATCTGCCAGCATTTGCGATGGCTTTGAAAGACGCCGATCTCGGCCGGTGTCAGGGCGAAGGGATAGGACGGGCTGTGCAGGTTGCCAGAGTGGGTGCGCACATCTGCGACCTGCGTAGGGTCGCGGCCATTTACCGCTTCGACGACCTGCGCATCGGGCAGATCCTGCAGCAACCGCGCGACATTGGCGTGCCGCGCGGTGCTGGTGGACATATGGATGATCAATGATTTCATACGGTTTGATACCGCGCTTGACGAGGTTCTCAAACCGTTTAAATCACTGCTCGGCGTTAAAGGTGAACAGCTTTTCGCCGTTGATCGTATAGCTGTCGATCAGGTCTTTGGCGCGGTCGCCGACCAGCCAGTCTTCCAACTGGGCCGCGGCGTCTTTGTTCACATGCGCATGCTTTTCGGGGTTCACGGGAATATAGGCGTATTGGTTGAACAGCACCGGATCGCCTGCAAAGAGGATTGCCAGATCGGCCTTGTTGTCAAAGTTCAGCCAGCTTGCGCGGTCGGACATGATATAGGCCCCCATCCCTGCAGCGGTGTTGAGGCTCGCGCCCATGCCCGCGCCGACAGCTTTGTACCATTCACCGAATGTCGCGGGGTCCAGATCAGCACCGGCCCAAAGCGAGAGTTCTTTCTTATGGGTGCCGCTGTCGTCGCCACGGCTCACGAAAGGGGCCTCGGCGGCTTCGATCTTGACCAGCGCGTCCTTCGCAGCCTCTGCGTCTTTGATCGCGGCGGGGTCGTCATTTGGGCCGATCAGGACGAAATCATTATACATGATCTCGCGGCGGTGGGTGCCATAGCCGTCGGCGACAAAGGCCTCCTCGGCTTTCTTGGAGTGTACCAGAATGGCATCGACGTCGCCTGCTTCGCCCAAGCGCAAGGCTTGACCGGTGCCGACGATCAGCAGTTGCACGTCAAGGTCGAGATCTTCTTTGATGGCGGGCAGCAGAACGTCGGACAGACCAGAATTGTTGAAGGACGTGGTGACAGCCATTTTCATGGTGTCCGCCTGCGCAGCCGTGGTGCCAAGTGCGAGAACAAGAGCGGTAATCAAGGATTTCATATCAAAATATCTCCATTCAGGAACGATTTGAATTCCGGGGTCTGCGGGGCGTCAAACGCATCGGGCGCCGGGCCAGCCTCGTGAATGCGACCTTTAAACAGAAACAATATTTCAGTTGCAAGGCGCCGCGCCTGACCCAGATCATGGGTCGCCATCACGATGCGCGTCCCTGAGTGATGGGCAGACTGCAACAGCGCCTCTATATCCTTGACGGAGCGGCCATCAAGATTGGCGCAGGGCTCATCCAGCAGCAGCATCTCGGGGGTGCGGATCAAGGCGCGGGCGAGGGCGAGCTTTTGTTTCTCGCCACCGGACAACCCCGTCGCGGGGCGATCCAGCGCGGGCGTCAGGCCGATACGAGCCGCCCAAGCCTCTACTGCTTTGTTCACCTGCGCCTTGGGCTGACCGAGTATCGCCAGAGGATAGCCCAGATTGGCGCGCACCGACCGGCGCAGCATCACGGGGCTTTGGAAGACATAGGCCTGTCGCATCCGCGCAAGGTCATCCGGAACGGCCCATGTGACCGCGCCCGTCGACAGCCGTTCAAGGCCGTGCAGCGCCTTGAGGAATGTCGTCTTGCCCGCACCATTGGGCCCCAGCAGGATCGTGAAGCCGGTTTTGCCAAGGGTCAGGTCCACGGGGCCCAGCAATCGCTTGCCGCGGCGGCTGACGCTGACATCGCGCATATGGGCGGGCAGCAGGGGGGTCACCATCTGCCCTCTCTTTCTGTGCGCGACAGGGCGTGGATGATCAGGTTCACACTCAGCGCCAGCGCGATCAGCACAAAGCCCAGACCAAGCGCCAGTGCGAAATCACCCTTGCCGGTTTCCAGCGCGATGGCGGTGGTCAGCACGCGGGTGGCGTGGTCGATATTGCCGCCCACGATCATGATCGCGCCGACCTCGCCGATGGCGCGGCCAAAGCCTGCCAACGCCGCCGTCAACAAGGCCCGCCGCCCGTCCGAAATCAGCGTCAGGATGCGCCGCGTCGGGGTGGTGTTCAGCGAAATCAGCAGATCGTGGTATTCGGCCCAAAGATCACGCATCGCCTGATGGGTGATAGAGGCGATGAGCGGCGTGATAATGATCACCTGCGCAATGATCATCGCCGTCGGCGTGAACAGCAGCCCCAGCACCCCGAAGGGACCGGCGCGCGACAGCAGCAGATAGACGATCAACCCCACCACGACGGGCGGCAGACCCATGAGAGAGTTCAGCACCGCAATCGCGGTACGGCGGAAGCGGAAACGGCGGATGGCGAGCCATGTGCCGAAGGGCAGCGCGATGGTCGAGGCAATGACCAGCGCCGTCAGGCTGACCTGCAACGACCTGAGCGTAATCTCGATCAGATCGGGATCGCCGGTGACAACCAGCCAGAACGCAGAAGAAAGGCCCGCCCAGATATCATTCATCGGGCGGGCCGTCGGAGTTTGCTATGCATAGGATGCGGTCTTAGTCGCCCAGCCGGACATTGCGATCAGAGGAGGTCTGCTCGGCCGCGGAGAACCCTGCGTTGTCCAACGCAAAGTTCATGCCCGCAGCAAGGATGACCAAGGCGACGATGGCAGTGATAAAAGCTTTCATTCCGTACCTCGTTGATGCGCATTGGCACGTTGGGTGGGGGGCGTTGGGTGCATCATATCACTCTGCCGGCTGCGTGCCAGAGGCAGGTTTACCCTGCTTCGCGACAACTTCGTCGGCCCAGATGCTGTGGTGCTCGCGCGCCCATTCAAGATCGACATCGCCCGACCCCATCGCCTCGAACGCGCCTTCCATGCCGAGTGTCCCGATATAGATATGCGCGATGATCACAGCCATCAGGACAAAGCTGATAACGGCGTGCCACAGCTGGGCGTATTGCATTTCCTCTTGCGGGGTCAGCGTGGCGTCTATTGTGCCAAGCCCCAACAGTTGCGGCACGCCCATGTCATTCAACAGCGCCAGCGTAGGTTCGAACATCGTCAATTCGAACGGGAAGAGCAGCGAAATACCCGAGACAGAGATCGAGGTGCCCAGAATGATGACGGCCCAGAAGATCAGCTTCTGACCGGCGTTGAACTTCTTGGCGGGGGGGTGACCCTTGCCGAAGATCCCGCCGCCCTTGAGGATCCAGTTGATGTCTGTGCGATCCGGTAGATTGTGGACGATCCACATGACGAACACCATCACCAGCCCTAGCATAAAGGCCCATGACACGTTGTTGTGGATCCACTTGCCCGCGATGGCGAAGGTCGAAAACGCCTCGTGCCCGAACAGCGGGATCAGCAGTTTACGCCCCGCAAGCGATAGCAGACCGGTGATGGCCAGCAGGATGAACGAGCTTGCGATCAGCCAGTGGCCGAAGCGTTCGATGAATTTGAACCGTTCGATGGTGATACCCGCGCGCCCGTGTTCGATACGGATACGTCCGCGGATCAGATAGAAAATCGCCATCAGCACGACGGTGACTCCCAACAGCAGGCTGCCATAGGTCAGCAGCGGGCCGTGTCGGAAGTTCAGCCACCACATGCCACCGTCCTGCATCAGCACCTTGGCCGCAGGTCCGCGGTTGCTGGCGCGCGCGTCGGGCAGGGCGTCCGCCCG
>NZ_DGMH01000022.1:1064-57830 GCF_002388305.1 Sulfitobacter sp. UBA4523 | reverse complement strand
CGTCGGGCAGGGCGTCCGCCCGGATCTCGCGCCACAGGTCCGCGTCGGATGCGCCACCAAGCGGTCCAAGGTGAGATTCGGCCGGGGGCGGGTTGCCCTCTAGCGGCAAGGGAAGCTCGGCCCCAAAGGGCACGTCCTCGCCGCGTTGGCGGGCCATGATGTCTTCAAGCGACTGTTGGCCCGGTTGCAGGACCGAGGCATCGCCCGAGGTGTCTTGCGCGGCGGAAAGACCGGCAAAGGACACAAGAAATATGAGAGGCAGCAGAACGCGCAGCAATGTCATCGGGACCTCCGACAGGATAAAGATAGTTGGCCCGCCAGCAGCAGGTGCCAGCGGGCCAAGGAAAGCATGAATATGCGAAAGGGGGATTAGCCGCCCTTTTGCTCGTATGCCGTGCCCCAGCCCCAGGCGCCCGAGCCAAAGCCGCGTGCGACAACGCGTTCGCGGTAGATGCCCGAGACGACATCGCCGTCACCGGCCAGCAGCGCTTTGGTCGAACACATCTCGGCGCAGATCGGCAGCTTGCCTTCGGCGATCCGGTTGCGGCCGTACTTCTGGAATTCCGCTTCGGAGTGGTTTTCCTCGGGGCCACCGGCGCAGAAAGTACATTTGTCCATCTTGCCGCGCGACCCGAAGTTGCCCGCCTGTGGATACTGCGGCGCGCCGAAGGGGCAGGCGTAGAAGCAGTAACCGCAGCCGATGCATAGGTCTTTTGAGTGCAGAACGATGCCGTCGTCGGTCTGGTAGAAGCAGTCTACAGGGCAGACCGCCATACAGGGCGCATCGGAACAATGCATACACGCGACCGAGATCGACCGCTCGCCGGGTTGGCCGTCCTGAATGGTGACGACCTTACGGCGGTTGATGCCCCACGGTACTTCGTGTTCGTTCTTACAGGCCGTGACGCAGGCGTTGCATTCGATGCAGCGTTCGGCGTCGCAGAGAAACTTTGCTCTTGCCATCTTGATAGTCTCCTTACGCTGTCCAGATTTTGCAGAGAGTCGCTTTCGTCTCTTGCATCTGAGTTACTGAGTCATAGCCATATGTTTGCGCGGTGTTGGTGGATTCACCCAGGACGTAAGGGTCGGCCCCCTCTGGGTATCTGTCCCGCAAATCAACGCCTTCCATGTGGCCGCCAAAGTGGAATGGCATGAACGCCACGCCGCTTTCGACACGTTCCGTGACCATTGCCATCACCTTGACCTTGCCGCCTTCGGGGCCTTCGACCCAGACATCGGCCCCGTCACGCACACCCAGATTATTGGCGTCACGCGGGTTGATCTCGATGAACATGTCCTGCTGAAGCTCGGCCAACCAGGGGTTGGATCGGGTTTCGTCGCCGCCCCCTTCGTATTCGACGAGACGACCAGAGGTCAGCACGATCGGATAGTCCTTGGAGAAGTCATTCTCCTGGATGGACTTATACATGGTGGGCAGGCGCCAGAACTTCTTGTCGTCATAGGTCGGGTAGTCGGCGACCAGATCACGACGGTTGGTGTACAGCGGTTCGCGGTGGATTGGCACCGGATCGGGGAAGGTCCAGACCACGGCGCGGGCCTTGGCGTTGCCGAAGGGGGCACAGCCATGCTTGATCGCGACGCGCTGGATGCCGCCCGAGAGGTCGGTCTTCCAGTTCACGCCACCGGTGTCGGCGATATAGTCCGACGGGGTTTCGCCGGTCTGGGATGTTTCACCAACTTCCTCGTTAGGCTTTCCGTTCGCCGGTTCGCCTTCGGGATAGCCCGCGACATAGTTGATGACGGCCATCTCTTCGTCGGTCAGATCTTTGTCCCAACCCAGTTCACGCAGCATGGCCATGGTGAACTCGGGGTAGCCGTCCTTGATCTCGGAACCAGCGCTGTAGACGCCTTCGGCCAGCAGGTTGTCCCCGTCGCGTTCCACACCGAAACGGGCGCGGAAGGTCAGACCGCCTTCGGCAACGGGCAGCGACATATCGTACAGGTTCGCTGTGCCGGGGTGGTTCATCTCGGGTGTGCCCCATGCGGGCCAAGGCATACCGTAGAAGTCCCCGTCGGCCGGTCCGCCTTTGGCGCGCAGCGTGGTACGGTCAAAGGTGTGCTGGTTGGCCATGTGCATCTTCATGCGCTCGGGGCTTTGTGCGGTGTAACCGATGGTCCACATGCCGCGGTTGAATTCGCGGGTGAGGTCCTCGATGTTGGGCTCGTCGCCGTCTAGCGCGATGTTCTTGAACAAACGATCGCTGAAGCCGAACTTGTCGGCGAACAGTTTGATGATCGTGTGGTCGGGCTTGGATTCGAACAGGGGCTCGACGACCTGATCACGCCACTGCAGCGACCGGTTGGACGCGGTGACAGAGCCGCGGGTTTCGAACTGGGTCGTTGCGGGCAACAGATACAGCCCGTCTTGGCGGTCCTGCATCACGGCGGACACCGTTGGATATGGATCGACCACGACCATCAGGTCGAGTTTCTCCATCGCGGTGACCATTTCCTTTTGACGGGTCTGCGAGTTGGGCGCGTGGCCCCACAGAACCATCGCGCGGGTGTTGTCCGGCTGGTCGATGTTTTCCTTGTCTTCCAGCACGCCGTCAATCCAGCGGCTCACGGGGATACCGGTGAGGTTCATCATCGAGGTGTCGTTGAACGACGCCTTGGAGAAGCGGGATTGCAACCATTCAAGGTCTTCTTCCCAAACCCGCGCCCAGTGGGCCCAAGCCCCTGCGGACAGACCATAGTAGCCCGGCAGCGTATCGGCCAGAACGCCCAGATCGGTGGCACCCTGAACGTTGTCGTGGCCGCGGAAGATGTTTGTGCCGCCGCCCGCGGTGCCCATGTTGCCAAGAGCCAGCTGCAGGATGCAGTACGCGCGGGTGTTGTTGTTGCCGTTGCTGTGCTGCGTGCCGCCCATGCACCAGATCACGGTGCCGGGACGGTTGTTGGCCAGGGTGCGCGCAACGCGTTCAAGCTGCGACGCAGGCGCGCCGGTCACGCGTTCGACTTCTTCGGGTGTCCACTTCGCGACTTCGTCACGGATCTGGTCCATGCCCCAAACGCGGGTGCGGATGAACTCCTTGTCTTCCCACCCGTTCTCGAAGATGTGCCAGAGGATACCCCAGACCAGCGCCACGTCCGAACCGGGACGGAAGCGGACATATTCATCCGCGTGGGCCGCTGTACGGGTAAAGCGTGGATCGCACACGATCATCGGCGCGTTGTTCTGCTCTTTCGCTTTCAGCAGGTGCAGCAGCGACACGGGGTGCGCCTCGGCAGGGTTGCCGCCGATGACAAAGATCGCCTGGCTGTTGTGGATGTCGTTGTAGCTGTTGGTCATGGCACCGTAGCCCCATGTGTTCGCAACGCCCGCAACGGTGGTGGAGTGACAGATACGCGCCTGGTGGTCGACGTTATTGGTGCCCCAATAGGCCGCGAACTTGCGGAACAGATACGCCTGTTCGTTGTTATGCTTGGCCGAGCCGAGCCAGTAGACGGAATCGGGACCGCTTTCTTCGCGGATCACGTTCATCTTGTCGCCGATCTCGTTGATCGCCTGTTCCCAGCTGATCCGAACCCACTGGCCACCCTCTTTTTTCATCGGGTATTTCAAGCGGCGTTCACCGTGGGCATGTTCGCGTACCGACGCCCCTTTGGCGCAATGCGAGCCAAGGTTGAACGGGCTGTCCCAGCCGGGTTCCTGCCCCGTCCAGACGCCGTTCGACACTTCGGCGATGACGGTACAGCCAACCGAACAGTGGGTGCAGACAGATTTGATCGTCTCTACCGCGCCGCTGACGGCGGTGGCAGCTGACGCTTGTGTGACAGAGCCCGCGGTCGATGCGATCGCCGCAAGGCCGCCGATGGCCAGACCGGACCCGCGCAGGAATGCGCGACGGTCAACGGATTTTTCCGCGATGTCGGATAGCATGCCCGCCCGCTGGGGCCGCCGTGCCATCCCGTTGGTCTTTTTCCGAAGCATAATAGTCTCCCTTGATGCCCGCGTGCTTTGACCGTGTGGGTCGGACCGGGGCTGAGTTTCCCTCCCGCGGTGGTTAGGCGCGCGGGGTGATGATCACTGAATTAGAAGCGTGTGCTTTCCAGATAGGCGCGGGTGTGCGCGGTATCTTGCATCTTGTCCGATTGCAGATCGACTGGCTGCGCCTCGGCGGCGGTGCCGCTGCTGGCCACGGCAACGGCGGCTGCCGGTGCGGCTGTCCCTGCCAGTTTCAGGAAATTGCGGCGGTTGGTGCCTTTGGTATCCTGGGTCATGGGTTGTACCCCTTTCCTTGGTTATGCGGGGGGAAGCCCCGCCTGATGTGGTGCGGTTATCCCGCCGTCATACGAAATGCTTCGCGTTCAATGTCCATGAAGGCGCTGCCGACTGCGGCAACCCCGGCATATAGGACGGAGTTCTTGGCCCCTTGCAGGTCGGTAAAGAAGTGACCCGCCCAAGGCGCGATGTGTTTGTTGAAAAACGCCCGCTGCGTGGCGTCGCTGGCCGGAGCCCCAAAGCGCCCGACGATCATACCGCCCATCATCTCCATCAGGGATGCGATGTTGTCTTCGGGTTCAAAGACATTCTCGGCGCGGCTGATGCGCTGTACGGCCATGTCGCTGCGCAGGGAGGCGAGTGGCTTTTCGTTCAGAAAGCCGGTCAGGTAATAGCTGGCATAGGGCAGCAGCTCGCCCCGACCGAGACCAATGAACAGCGCGTTGAATTCGGTTTGCACTTTCTTGGGGGTCATGGCCTTGGCCACGCGCGCAAGCCCGTTGATCGCTTCGCCCAACGGGCTGTCATCGCCGGACAGGCCGGCGGTCTGGTCCAGCAACATCTGATCCGCAGGGCGGGCCAGCATCACGCCAAGATAGTTGTACAGATCGGCGCGCAGGCGATCTTCGGCAGAGACTTGGGTGGCTTGGGCGGCAGCGGTCATGCGCTTTGCTCCTCAAAACGAAAGGCCATGCGGCGCGGGGGCAGGGCTGCGGGTTCTTCCATCGCTGTTTCGGTGACGGGGGGCTCTGCGGGGGTATCCGCTTGGGCCACGGCGACGGCGGGTGCGTCGACCTCTGCCGGAACGACGGGCGTGGTCGGCTCTGTTTCAGCAGGTGTTTCTGCGGCATCGGTGGCGGTGTCGAGCGCGGCCGCAGCCTTGCGCGCGACATCTTCGATATGACGGCGCAGCCCTTTGCCAACCTCATAGCTGGTGGTGAAACTCGTCACGGCAGAGGCTTGGGTATAGTCGTCAGCGTAGTCGACCAGATCATCCAGACAGGCCAGCGCCGGATCGGACACCCATAGTTTGCGCAGCGCACGGCGGCGCAGGTGTTCGGGAATGGCACGGGCCATAAAGGCCGAGAAATCATCGCCCGCTTTCATCGTATCAGGATCGGGCAGATCGAACTCGGCCAGCAGTTCGGCGTCGGATTTTTCCGCCAGCGCGGCCTGATGCTGCGCTTCTGCCTGCTCTGCGGCGGCTTGCTGCGCGGCGGCTTCCTCTGCCTTGACGGCAGCGCGGCGGCGATCCCAGAAGGATGTGTGACGGGTCATTGTGACGACCCCGAACGCGACGTGCGCGGTGCGCGGTAGACATCGGTCGTCTGCGAGATGCGCGCGTCCCCGATCCCGTCTTGCTTCGGCTCTTGGTATTTGTCGCGCCGACGCTTCACAAAGGCTTCTTCTTCGTGGTGCGTGTCGACATAGGCGCTGATCCAGGCATGGACCTGCGGGGTCATCATGACCTTTTCGACGATATCTTCGCCATTGTCGCTGTAATCCTGCGCCTCATAGGGAGAGGCGGTGACCATCACCACCTCAAGCGGGCGGGCAGGGTCGCGGGTTTCGCGGCAGATGACATAAAGACAGGGCACATTCGCGGCGAGCCCGTGCACATAGGCTTCGGTGTCAGAGCGGTACAGCGTTAGCGGCACAGTGGTCACGTGATAGTCGGACACCTCGCCTTCGGTACGCAGCAGCTTCCAGTCGGCGGGGTCGGCACCGGGCAGGACACAAACCGCACGCCAAACGACCTTCGCCCATTTCGTCACGCCGGGTGACTTGCGAAGGACGACCCCGACGGGCATCGATTGCGCTGATTTAAGCGGTGCGTTCAATTTGGTTTCCGATGATGTTTCAGGCGTTTCCGGCCTCATATTGACGTAATCATAACGCGTATCAAAGAGGATTCTAGGGTTGAATCACACAGTTTTGTGATTGCTGCAATGCGGCATTTCCCATGCGTCAGCATTTGCCATATTTGACTGGGGTTTCGGTCTTTCCGACTGTTTTTGTTGGGTAATTCATGCCGTAGGTGCGAACGGCCCTTTTGCGGGACGCAGGGGAAATTAGGGGTTTGCGGCGGGTCGCGAACACCACTAGCTTGGCCTGCGAGCGCTGACAGTACCCCGCCGCTTGACCCATCCCATCCGGTGCTGTCCCCGAGGAGATTATGGAAAAGACTTTTCTGCTGTGCGACTGTCTGGGCAGTCAGGATATTGACGCGCCTGCCTTGTCAAAGGCGACGGGTCTGCCGTGCTCCAAGGTCTATAGCTGTCTGTGCACCGACCAGATCGGCACCGCGGCAGAGGCGATGGCCGCGGGCAACACCGTGATCGCGTGCCAGCAGGAACGCCCCCGTTTCGAAGAGCTGGCCGCCGAGATCAACGCAGAGGTGCCCCAGTTCGTCGATATTCGCGATCGCGCCGGCTGGCACGACGATCGGGGGGACGCGACGCCCAAGATGGCCGCCCTGATGGCGGAGCAGCAGCTTGCCGCACCGGCACCACGGGTGATGGATGTCGTGTCTGAGGGCACGTGTCTGATCATGGCCCCGCCCGCCCTCGCGCTTGAGGTGGCAGAGATGGTGGCCGATACGCTTGCGGTGACGGTGCTGTGGCAGGGCGATTATGACGCGGCAGTTGATCCGCGTTTTGACGTGGTCAAAGGCGATCTGCGCAAGGCGTCGGGCGCATTGGGCGATTTCAGCCTGACCTTTGACCAGTTGCAGATGTTGATCCCCGGCGGGCGCGGCGCGCCTTCGTTCACCGCGCCGCGGGACGGGGCCAAGTCGCAATGCGATATCATTCTGGATTTGACGGGGAATACATCGCTGTTTCCCGCGCCGCACAAGCGTGACGGCTATCTGCGGGCCGATCCGGGCAGCAAGCCCGCCGTGGCAGAGGCCGTGCGCGAGGCCATGCAGATGGTCGGCACCTTTGAAAAGCCGCTTTACGTGCGGCTGAGTGAAAGTCTTTGCGCCCATTCGCGGGCCGGGCAGGCCGCCTGCTCCAACTGTCTGGACCTCTGCCCGACGGGGGCGATCACCTCGGCCGGGGAACATGTGGCGATTGACCCGATGATCTGCGCGGGTTGCGGTAGCTGTTCTGCGGTTTGCCCCTCGGGGGCGATCACCTATGACGCGCCGCCCGTGGATACCCTGTTCCGCCGGTTGTCGACGCTGGCATCCACCTATCGCAAGGCAGGCGGCACCGCGCCGCGCTTGCTGGTGCATGACGACGACCACGGGGCCGAGATGATCCGCCTTTACGCGCGTTTTGGCGCGGGCTTGCCGGTTGATGTCATCCCGCTGGCTGTGGATGCGCTGGCAGGGTTTGGCCATGCAGAGATGCTTGCCGCCCTTGGCTGCGGCTTTGCACATGTGGATGTATTGCTGTCGCCGCGTACAGAGCGTGACGTGATCGAGGTGCAGGCCGAGATTGCCCGCGCGATCAGCGGCACCGATACGATCCGTCTCATTGATGTGGCCGACCCCGATGCGCTGGAAACCGCACTGGTCACCGAAACCGCACAGCCCGCGCATGACACGCTGCTGCCTCTGGGCACCCGCCGTCAGGTCGCGCGGCTTGCGGGCAAGACCCTTCAGCCCGAGGCCAAGGTGATCGACCTGCCCGACGCCGCCCCCTATGGCGCGGTGCTGGTGGATACCGATGCCTGCACGCTCTGCCTGTCCTGTGTGTCGCTGTGCCCGTCCGGGGCGCTTGGCGATAACCCCGATCTGCCCCAGCTGCGCTTTCAGGAAGACGCCTGCCTGCAATGCGGGCTATGTGCGAACGTCTGCCCCGAGGATGCGATTACACTAAAGCCGCAGTTGAACCTGACCGCGCAGGCCTTCACCCAAGTGGTGCTGCATGAGGAAGAGCCCTTTGCCTGTATCGAATGCGGGTCGCTTTTCGGCGTGAAGTCCACGGTTGAAAAGATCACCGAAAAGCTGGCAGGAAAACACGCGATGTTCGCCTCGTCCGAGGCGGCGAAGATGATCCAGATGTGCGATAACTGCCGGATCAACGCGCAGTACCACGCGCAGAACAATCCGTTGGCTGGCAAAGAACGCCCGCGTGTGCGCACATCCGAAGACTATTTCAGCAAGCGCAAAGATCACTAAGCGCTGTGCCGACCCACCCAAAGAACAGGAGAAAATCATGAGCGATGATTTCAACATGTCGATGCGCAAGTTCCTCAAGCAGGTCGGTGTGACCTCGCAGCAGGCGATCGAAGAAGCGATGCGCGAAAACGGCGACACCGGCGGCAAGACCTTCGAGGCCAAGGTGGTGCTGACCATTGACGGGCTGGACCTTGAACATGTCGTGACTGGCAAGATCCAAGGGCAGTCCGAAGCGTGAGCGTCACCCGTGATGCCGTACTGGCCTGCCTGAAAACCCTGAACGATCCCGTCTCCGGTAAGGATATTGTAGAGCTTGGGCTTGTGAAGGCACTGACCGTCGACGACGGCGCGGTGCGCTTTGTGCTTGAGGTCAACCCGAGCCACGCCGACGCCTACGCCAAGCTGCGCGACGAGGCCGACGCGGCTGTAAAGGCGCTCGAGGGCGTTGCCTCTGTCTCGGCCGTGCTGACGGCCCATTCCAAGCAGGCACCGCCGCCCGACCTGAAGCTGGGGCGCAAGTCCGAACCCGCGGGGCCCGAGAAGATCCCCGGCGTGGACCGGATCATCGCCATTGCGTCGGGCAAGGGCGGGGTGGGTAAATCTACCGTTGCCGCGAACCTTGCCTGTGCGCTGGCCGCCGAAGGGCGTCGCGTGGGCATGCTGGATGCCGATGTCTACGGCCCCTCGCAGCCGCGGATGCTGGGCGTGTCCGGGCGGCCTGCGTCCCCCGATGGCAAGACGATCCTGCCGATGCGCAACTTTGGCGTGACGATGATGTCGATCGGGTTGATGACCAATGACGATCAGGCGGTCGTCTGGCGCGGCCCGATGCTGATGGGCGCGTTGCAGCAGATGATGATGCAAGTCCAATGGGGCGCGCTGGATGTGTTGATCGTCGATCTGCCCCCCGGCACCGGCGATGTGCAGATGACGCTGGCGCAAAAGGCCCATGTGGACGGCGCGATCATCGTCAGCACACCGCAGGATGTGGCGCTGCTGGATGCCCGTAAGGGGATCGACATGTTCAACCAACTGAAGACCCCGATCCTCGGGATGATCGAGAACATGAGCACGCATATCTGCTCTAACTGCGGGCACGAGGAACATGTCTTTGGGCATGGTGGCGTCGCCGCCGAGGCTGAAAAGCTGGGCGTGCCTTTGTTGGCCGAGATTCCGTTGCATCTGGATATCCGTGTCGCGGCTGACGGGGGCGCGCCGATTGTGGTGTCGAAACCCGACAGCGCGCAGGCCGAAGGCTTCCGCAAGGTGGCCAAGGCCCTGATCGCGGGCGGGCACGCATGAGCGACAGCCCCGTCTTCCCCCCTTTGTTGACCGGCGCACAGGCGGAGGACCCGTTCGCTCAGGCCTGCGCAGAGGCGCGGCAGGGGTGTGATGCGGGGCTGGTGCTGTATAATCTGGGGCCCAGCGTATTGCAGGCCGCCATCGTCTTTGCGCCCGAGGTGCCGCTGGCCCGGGCGATGGCGATGCTCCCGCTTTGTGCGGTGGGCTTTCAGAACGCGCTTGGCGCGCTCGCCCCGCCAGAGGTGGGGGTGCATCTCGCATGGAACGGCGATCTGCGTTTGAACGGTGCGATCTGCGGCCAGATGCGGGCGGCGGCGTCTGATACAGACCCTCATCACGTGCCCGATTGGCTGGTCGTTGCGTTTCACGTGAAGCTATTGCCGCAATCCGACACGCCGGGCGAAACGCCGGATGTCACCACACTTTATGGCGAGGGTTGTGCCGAGGTGAGCCCGGTCGAGCTGCTAGAGGCCTGGGCGCGGCATATGCTGGTGGCGCTGAACCGCTGGGATGACGAGGGCGCGGGCCCCTTGCACAAGGAATGGACCGGATTGGCCTGGGCTATGGGCGATCAGATCACCTATGGCGATCTGACGGGCGACTTTACCGGTATAGACGAAAACTTTGGTCTGCTGCTGAAAACCGATACGACCACGCATCTAATCCCTCTCACCGACCTGCTGGAGCCAGCCCCATGAGCGATCTTTTCCTCGCCCGCGCCATCCACTTTGATGAAAGCGACCGCAATGTGTTCCACGCGCCCGCGCGCACAGGCGAATGGTGCGTCTCTGGCGGGTTCGAATTTTCGAACTGGTCCGAAGGTGATCTGACCGGCAAGGCGCGGCAGGCCTTCGCGAATGGCTGGATGGGCGTAGAGACGTTTGGCCGCGTCACCTTTGTTGCCGTGACCAAAGCCGAACCCTTCGAGGTTGAAGCGATCACCTTGCAGCTGATGAAGCATTTCGTCGAGATCTATGGCGCGCCGTCGCCCGAAGCGGCCCGCCCCGTCGCGGAAGAGGAAGTCGCCCAGATGATGGAGCTTTGCGCCGACCACGCGCCAAACACCTTGCTGACCGTCGCACGCGAGCTTTCCGACAGCGGTGTGCGCGAAAGCTATCGTTTCATTGAACCGCAGGATGCGGGAATTGACCAGTTTGCGGTACACGGATCGTTAGACGATGACGATCATGGCGGGCACGGCCATTCTCACTGACAGTTAACTATACGAAACGCCCTGTCCGGCTATCCGGTCGGGGTTTTCCCTGATCTGGGCCCGGATCGGGCCAAACATTCCCCAAAATAAATAGAATCAATGCCCTTTTGCATGAGGGTGACTCGCCTGCTTTGCGCGGCGAGATGCGGGTTTGCGTCTGCAATCACCGCGCGAATTGCGTGTTTTGCCATCGAATTGATAGCGCCGCATATACGGACGGGTAGGGGGCTGCCCAGCAGATCAAAAACCTAACCCTAAGCGAGAATGCACCCCGAGACATTTCCCCTGATGATGAGTTCAGGACAGCCCAAACACTGGGCCGGTTCATCAAAACCGCCGGCGGTGGTCGGCAACTAGGGGAAAAAATTATGACTTTCAAAACTCAACAAATCGCCCGTGCACTGCTTGCTGGTGTCGCGATTTCTGTCGCCGGCGTGCCGGCTTTTGCTGACGCACTTTCCAGCACATTTTCTTTCCGCATCGTCGAAACCAATGACGGTGGCGAAGAGGAGTTGATCGAGCGGGGCACCGTCCGCCCTGGTGAGGTCATCCAATACCAACTGCAGCACGAGAACACGACTGCAGACGCACTTGCGGGGATCGTTATTGCGGCCCCCGTACCCGAAGGGGTCACCCTGACGCTTGGCGCACAGAGCACATCGATCAAGGCCGTGTTCGAAGTCCAGGCTGATCTCGACCCTGAAAACGATGGCCTTGAATGGTCCACACTTCCCGCCACCCGCATGGTCGCCGGTGCAGATGGCACACTCCAACCAGAACCACTTCCTGAGGATCAGATTGCTGCCGTCCGTTGGACGCTCAGCGAACCTTTGGAGTCAGGCGAAATCGCACTCAACAGCTATCGGGTGCGCGTCAACTGATCGGGGGGAACCTGATCCTATTTACCTAATCTAGATAAATCAAAGGAATGACTAACGTGAAACATCAATCTTTCTTCATGCGCTCTGCAAGCGCGATGGCGGTGACTGCCGCATTTGGCGCAGCCGCTTTGGCCGCCGCACCAGAGGCCGGGTCCGTGATCGGCAACCAAGCGGTTGCGACCTATACAAACCAAGCGGGCGATACCATCACGGTCACGTCGAACACGGTTGAAACGATCGTTCAGCAGGTTGCTGGCGTGACATTGACCTCGGACAACAACGAAACCATCGCACCCGGTGGTAAAGCTTTCCTGCCGCACATCGTTACCAACGAAGGGAACGGCGCAGACTTCTTCGCACTGACCGCAGTAGAGACAAACACAGGCACGCTCGATACCTCTGCCATCGTCTTCTATCCGGATGCGAACATGGATGGTGTCGCGGATAGCGCTACACCGCTGACCGCAACGCCAACATTGGCACCGGGCGAGCAGTTCGGCGTCGTCATCGAAGTCTCTGTCCCCTCGAACGCAACAGGGTCGGACAGCATCACAGTGACCGCAAGGTCTGATCTTGACGGCACATCGACAGCCGTCAACACCGATACGCTAACCATCTCGAACGACGCGATTGTCGAACTGGTCAAATCCATGGTCGCTGATGCGGCGTCCGGCGGTAACCCCAACATCGTCGATGCCGGCGATACCGTGAGCATCGAGCTGACATATTCCAGCACCGGTCTGGCTGCTGCGAACAACTATACCGTCGATGATATTCTGGACGGTCGCCTGGCCTATGTGCCCGGTTCTGCACGGTGGTCTGACGCCGCGGGTATTCTGGATGACGCCAACGGGTCTTCTTCGGTCGATGCGACCAATGGCTCGGGCGAGACAATCGCCTTTGACAACAACGGCCAGAGCGTCAACTTCAACATCTCGAACGTCGGTTCCGGCCGCTCCGGTAGCGTGACGTTCCAAGCTGTGATCCTCGACACTGCTGATGCGGGTATCATTGAAAACGTCGCCACACAGGCAATCAACAACGTTGCTTTCCCCCCCTCGAACACAGCTTCTATCATCGTGGACGACCAATTCGCGGTCTCTATCGCTGATACAGCCATCGACGGTGCAGGTGCAGCGGATCCAACGACGGCTTCGGCAACAGATGATGATGCGGCAAACAACGATGTCGTGACCGAAACTAGCAATGCGGCCCAAGGTGGCACAGTGAAGCATGAGTTCGTGCTGACCAACCGGTCGAACCAGACCGACAGCCTGACGCTTGATGTCAGCAACATCGACTACCCCGCGGGCACAACCTTCCGCTTTGTGGGTGCAGATGGTGTGACACCGATCATCGGTTCCGTCGGTCCGCTTGCTGCGGGTGACAGCGCCAAGGTCACCTTGATCGCAACACTGCCAACAGATGTGGCCCCAACGGCTGCTGCCAACTTCAACGCCACCGTATCCACTACCTCCGATGCCTCGGGTGTTTCCGATACATCGACAGCGACCTTCACCGGTGCGATCCTTGCCTCTGCCGTTGATCTTGAGAACGCAGTTGTAGGCTCCGAAGGCGATGGCCTTGTCCCCACCAATGCCGGCGCGCCTTGGGTGAACTATGCCACCGATCCAGGTGCACCGGTCATCTACGACATGGTCGTGCAGAACAACGGTCCGGTATCCGACAGCTACAACCTCTCGCTGGCACAAGCGCTGCCCGCCGGTTGGACCGTCGAATTCCGCTCCGCTGACGGGTCCGCGATCAGCAACACCGGGACCATCCCTGCTGGTGCAAGCGATACCTTCACCGTTGTGGTAACCCCGCCGGCAGATCAGGCACCGGGTGACACATTGGTCGACATCGCGCTGGTGTCCTCTGTCTCGGGCCAAGGCGACCGGATCGTCAACGGAGTGACCGTGAACGAGATCTACAACGTAGAGATCATCGATGACCAGAACGCCCAGGCCTCGCCCGGTGGTATCGTCGACATGGTGCACACCATCACCAACACCGGTAACGTTGCGATCACCGAAGGTGCGATCAACGACACAGGGTTGAACAACTTCTCTGGCGCTTTGTTCTGGGATGCAAACGGCAACGGTGTGATCGACCCCTCCGAGCTGGTGATCGACAACTTTAATGATCTGACAGACGGTGTCTCGGCTGGTGTGAACGGGCTTGCCCCCGGTGAAAGCATCTCGGTCATCTACCGTGTGCAAACACCATCGACAGCGACAAGCGGTGTGACCGAAATCGGTACCATCAGCCTTGCCCCCTCGCTGAACGGTGGCACAGCGACCGACGCGAATACTGCTGACAACGCAGTAGAAGACCGGATCGTGATCATCTCTGGCGACGTCACGCTGAGCAAGTACCAGTACATCGACGCCAACTGCGACGGCACCGTCGGGACCTTTACCAAGACCCGTCAGAACGTCTCTCCCGGTCAGTGCATCCGCTACAAAGTGGAAGCTGAAAACACCGGCTCCTCTCCCGCTGCAAACGTCATCATTTCTGATGCCGCCCCTGCCTACACATCGGTAACCAACTGTGGTGGCACATGCAGCGAAACGCTCTTCCCGGCAGGTAGCACCGCCACAGTCACTCCGAGCAATATCTCGAGCGACCACGGCACGGTCCTTCCGGGTGGGTTCGCCACGCTGGAATTCACCGTTCAGGTGGATCAGTAAACGAACCCCAGGTTTCCCCGGAGCACCCTTCCCCCCCTCGCTCCGGGGGAACCACACTTCCTCTCCTCTTAGAAAAGATAGAACAGGGATTGATCAAATGGACCGCACCTTTCACAAAACCGCCCTCCGCATGATGTCGTGTTTCTGGATCGTCGCGCTGGTGATCTCCCTCCTGCCGCACGGCGCCGCTGCCAAGCAGGTACCCGCAGGAACCTTCATCCGGAACGTCGCGCAGACCACCTACTTTAACGAAGCGCTGGGCATCATCGAGACTGTATACTCGAACGCCGTAGACGCCAAAGTAGCCGCAGTGCCTGCGCTGGATGTCAACGGATACTCCGAACTGATGCTGACCCGTGGTGCGATGGCGCAATACTACTTCGAGGTCGCCAACATCGGGAACGTCCCGCTGAACGCCGCCATGACCATGCAGCACCAAGAGGGTGCCGCCATGATGAACGACGCCCGCCTTGTCTATGACGCGAATGCCAACGGCCGCATCGACAATGGCGAAGCCACGATCAGCGCGGGCGCGCCGATGTTCATGGATGTGGGCGACAGCGCTCAGCTCATCTACGAATTCCGCACCTCCTTCTACGCCACTCCCGCCACGCTGATGCAGTCGGTGCTGTCGGTATCCGCCACAAGCACAACAGGCTTCGCGGCACGTCGCATCCTGAGGGGGGCCGCAGTTGGCAAGACCACCATCATGGGCAGTTCGCTTGAGCTGCAAAAGGAACAATCCGTCCGCGAGATGGAAGACGAAACACAGCTGACCTACACGCTGCGCCTGCGCAATGACTCGGACGGTGATGTGCTGGCCTATGGTGACGTACACGGTGCCCAGATCCGCATCGACGGGGCCGCCGCCACAGGTGTTCTGCTGCGCGACGAGGTGCCCCTGAACGCCCGTTTCCACAGCATCACCGACCCAAGCGGCATGGTTGCGCTGTATCACGCGGCAGGTGATGCGCGTCATGATTACCAGACGGCGCGCCCTGCTGGCGAGGTCGACGCCGTGGCCTTCTTTCACGAGGGCGACTATGAAATCGGTTTTGCCCGCGACCCCGCGTTCATTGTGACGGTGCCCATGAACCTGGGCGACGTAGAGGTCGCCAACACCGCCCGCAGCTTCGTGAAAATGGAAGATCGCACAGTTGATGTAGACTCTAACACAACGGTTTACAGCCGCGATGCTGCCGGGACCGGTGCCCTGCACTTTGAACATCCTGAAACCGCAGCGGACCAACCGCACGCCGTGCCAAACAGCGATACCCGCCTGCGTCTGACCGCCGGTGCGTGCAACGAAACGATGTCCGCAGATCGTGCGATCATCACGCTGCGCAGCTTCCTGACCGGCGATGTAGAGCGTGTGACCGCCACAGAAACAGACCCTAACAATGGTGTTTTCCTTACCGCCGCCGTCCCTATGGCGCGGATGGATGTGCCCGTATCCGGCGACAATGTGATCGCGACCACCGACGGTGACCGTCTGATCGCCACTGCCGATTGTGCTGGTGCCGCGCTGCAAGACGAGCTGCTGATCACCCCCGGTAACTTCCTGTTCAATGCGCTGACCAACGAGCCGATCGGGAATGTGGCCATCGCGCTGATGGACATGAACAGCGGTGCCGAAATGGCGCGCCGTATGACCGATGCCCGCGGATTCTTCAGCTTCGGTGACATGCCTGCCGGTGAATACCAGTACGCCGTGATGAACGCCCCCGCATGGGACGTTCCTTCCGTGCGCGCCGACTTCCCTGGCTTTAACCGTCGTGTTGCGGGGGCCGGTTATATGGCAAGCTTCCGCCACGCCGGTGGGATGCTCGACATCTCGGACATTCCTGCGGATCCACACTATGGTGTGCCGCTGGCGCTGGACAAGCAGGCCGACAAGGACATGGTCGGCGCGGGCGAGTTCGTGGTCTACACCCTGAACTTCACCAATAACATGAACCAGGCGCTGATCGGTGCCGAGATCATGGATCGCCCCGCCTTTGGCAGCCAGCTGGTTGCAGGGTCGGTGACCTTCAACGGCGAGACAATGGAAGACCCTGCCGTCGATGCGTCGGGTGACATGACCTATGACCTGGGCATGCTGGCCCCCCTGTCGAGCCACGAGCTGACCTATGTCATGCAGTTCACCGCAGCCGCCCGCGAAGGCCGCAACGAGAACACCGCGGTTCTGACGGGTCGTCAGGCGGGCACCGGTACCGTGATGCAGTCACAGACTGCCCGTGCGATGGTCAAGCTGAACAACAGCGGTGGCGTCTTCGCCCGCGAAGCCACTATCATCGGGTCGGTCTTTATGGACTGTGACAAAGACGGTATCCGTGGCGACCACACTGAACCAGGCATCCCCGGCGTCCGTATCGTGACCCAAGAGGGCCTGTCGGTTGTGACCGATATGGATGGTAAATACTCCCTTTTCGGTCTGCGCCCCGTGACCCATGCGTTCCTTGTGCAGGACGAAACCCTGCCCGTTGGTACCGAAGTGACCGTAACCCGCACCAACGATCTGCTGCGCGGTGGGTCGCGCCTGATCCCGCTGCGCAAAGGGGAACTGCGCGCCGAGCACTTCGCCGTGCTGGACTGCACCCCCGAAGCGATGGCCGAGGTTGACCAGCGTCAGAAGTACTTTGCCGAGCAGCCGCAATCCAACGCGCTGACGGCTGCCGACCTGCCGATTGAAGGCCAGCGTGCGCCGGTACGTTCGGTACGCAGCGAAGCCGGTGTGGCGACCACCACGCAGCTGACCTCGCGTCTGATGCAGCGTCTGGATGAAAACCGCGCGGCGAACTCCGTCTCTGAAAAAGCGTCTGGCAAGGCACAGCGCCAGTCGCTCGAGATGCTGATCAAAACGCTGGATGATGCACCCGGTTTCGTGGACCTGACCGACGGTCAGACACTGGATCGCCGCACCCAAAGCGTGCGCGTCAAGGGCAAGGGCGATCTGTCGCTGGGCTTGCTGGTGAACGGCCGCGAGCTGAGCAGCGACCGCGTAGGCGAGCGTACAAGCTTCGAGAAGAACAACACGCAGGCCCTGGATTTTGTCGCGGTGAAACTGGACGCGGGGCAGAACACCCTGACGCTGGTCGGCCGTGACGGTTTCGGCATCGAACGTGTCCGCGAGGAAATCACCGTGGTTGCCCCCGGCAAGCCCGCCAAATTCGAGGTGATCATGCCCGACACCGCGCCCGCATCGCCGACCGATGTGATCCCGGTTGTGGTGCGTGTGCTGGATGCCCGTGGCATGCCTGTACCTGCCTCCGGCACCGTGACACTCAGCGCCAAGCTGGCACTTTGGGACGTAGCCGACATCCGCGAAGGCACCCCCGGCGTGCAGGTCTATCTGGACAACGGCGAGGCCACCTTTGGGCTGATCCCGCCACAGGTTGCAGGCACAGACCGTATCACCATCAGCGGTGCCTTTGGCCGCGCCGAAGAAACCATCACGTTCACCCCCGATCTGGACCAGCGCATCATGGTTGGCGTGATCGAAGGGGCCGTGGCCTTGGGCGGTGCGAAGGGTGAGCTGCTCGACGCGGATCGTTTCAGCTCTTTCGAAGACACAACCACCGGTCTGCGGGGTGAAGTGTACCTCAAGGGCGTGATCTCGGGTGATGCGCTGCTGACACTGCGCTATAGCTCGGACCGTGACACCGAAGACCGCCTGTTCCGCGACATCCGTGGCGACGAATTCTACCCTGTGTATGGCGACAACTCCGAACGTGGCTTCGACGCGCAATCCTCGGAAAACCTGTACGTTAAGGTCGAGAAGGGTCGTTCGTACATCCTTTACGGTGACATCGCGATCGAACCCGAAGCCAGCGCGCTGAAGCTTGACGGCATGCGTCGCGTGGTGACCGGTGCCAAGGCCCATTGGGAAAACGACAAGGTCGGCGTGACCCTGTTCGGTGCCCGTACCGCCCAAGAGCAGCGCGTGCAGGAATTCCTCGGGCGTGGTGTGTCCGGCCCCTATGACCTGGATCTGGACGGCTATGTACAAGGCTCCGAGCGGGTTGAACTGCTGGTGCGCGATGAAGAGGGCGGGGATGTCATCTCGACCACGCCGCTGCGCCGCGGCAGCGACTACCTGCTGGACTTCTTTGGCAACTCGATCACTTTTGACGATGCGGTGCGCCAGTTCGACGGTCAGGGCAACCCTGTGTCGGTGCGCGTCACCTACGAAGTCGATGTGGAAGGGGCCGACCGCTACTGGCTGTATGGCGGTGAGGTGAACCTCGCGCTGACCGACCGCACCACCGTTGGCGCACGTATCGTGCATGCCGATGCCGACCGTGGCAACACCGCCCGCGAGCGTCTGCACTCTGCCTATATCCGTCACGAGGGGACGCAGGGTGGCGTGTGGGAAGCCGAGGCTGCGCGCTCCGAAGATGCGAATGGCGTATCGGATACCGCCTACCGTCTGTCCTACGACATCCGCAAGGAAACCGGACACTTCAACTTCGAGATGGTTCACACCGGCGAGAAGTTTGCCTCGCGCGGCGGTCTGGCACTGCCCGGCACCACCCGCGCACGTCTGAACTACGGGTTTGAGATCGACGGGACCAGCGACTTTGTTCTTGGTGTGGACTATGTACGTGACCGCACCTCTGACATCGAGCGACTGACCGTGGATGCCGTCTATGCCAAAGAGTTCAGCACGAATTTCAAAGGCTACATCGGGCTGGAGTATCGCCTGGACCACACCGCAACCTCGAAGAAGGCCCATCCCGGTCTGATCCTTGGCGGCCACTGGACCCCTGCGAACCGCCCCGGCACCGTCATCACCGCAGAGCTGCGTCACCCCTTTGGCGGCTCGGACCGTCCGACAGAGCTGACCCTGGGCATGTACCGCGAGCCCGTGCCCGGCTGGCGTGCCTATAGCGAGGTCGAAATGACCTTTGGCGACGACACCGTGACCACACATTCCAAGCTGGGTTTCTCTTACGACCTGAATGACTGGCTGCGCGGGAGCACCGATTTCGTCAAAGGTCTGGGATCTTCGGACACCATGTTTACCCAAGCGATGATGGGCAAATGGGCCATGAACGGGAACACCAGCTTCAGCTTCGGGATTGAACATTCCCGCAGCATGGAAAGCGACGATCACCGTCTGACCAGCGTTGCCCTTGGCGCGAAGTGGGGGTCCAGCGCGGAAAGCTGGGTGGGCGATGCCGATGCGGACACCACCTTTGAAGACAACGGCAACACCCATTACGCCAGCTTCGGTATCGCGGGTAAGATCACACCTGACTTCACCGTGCTGGGCCGTACCCGTGTTGCACTGGACAAGCGCGACGGTCGTGACCACCGCCGGATCCGGTCGCGTGCTGGTATCGCCTACCGTCCGGTTCACGATCCACGCCTCGAAGTGCTGGCATGGTACGAGCACCGCATCGAACAGCGCGAGACCAAGTCGGTGACCCATATGTGGTCCGTAGACGCGGCCTATGAAGTAGACGCCGACCTGCGCCTGAACGCGAAATACGCGGGCCAGTCGCAAAAGCTGACCACCCTTGGCGGGTTCTCTGCCCGCGCCACTACCCAACTGGTGCAGGCTGGCTTTAACTACGAGTTCGGCGACAACCGGTTCCAGGTCGGCTTGAACGCCGCGCACCTGTGGGACGACCAAGGCAATGCCACCAACGGTATCGGCGCAGAGATCGGGTTTGCCCCTACCAAAGGTGCGCTGGTTGCATTGGGCTATAACCGCGCGATGAACAAATCGGCCCTGCGCAGCGATCTGTATCAGGAAGGTTTCTACCTGCGCTTCAAGCTGCTGCTGGATAACTCGCTCTGGGACCGTCTGGACAGCTTTATGGAAAGCTAAAGCCAAACGGGACTAACCCGTCACGGCACAAAAAAAGCCCCGGCACATAGGCCGGGGCTTTCGTCATTTCAGAACGGGTGGAGAAGCTTACGCTTCGCCGCCTTCTTCTTTCTTGATTTCTTCGCCGGTTTCCTGATCGACAACTTTCATCGACAGGCGCACCTTGCCGCGATCGTCAAAGCCAAGCAGCTTCACTTTCACTTCCTGACCTTCCTTCAGAACATCCGAAGGGTGGTTCAGGCGGCGATTTTCGATCTGGGATACGTGTACCAGACCGTCGCGCTTGCCAAAGAAGTTCACGAAGGCACCGAAATCAACGATCTTGACGACGGTACCGGTGTAAACCGCACCTTCTTCAGGCTCGGCCACGATGGACCAGATCATGTCATAGGCTTTCTTGATCGAGTCGCCGTTTGGCGATGCGATCTTGATGATGCCTTCGTCGTTGATGTCGACTTTCGCGCCGGACACTTCAACGATCTCGCGGATCACTTTACCGCCGGACCCGATCACTTCACGGATCTTGTCGGTTGGGATCTGCATCGTTTCGATGCGTGGAGCGTGGACAGAGAATTCACCCGCGCCGGAGATGGCTTTGTTCATCTCGCCCAGGATGTGCACACGGCCCGCTTTGGCTTGTGCCAGAGCTTTCTCCATGATCTCGGGGGTGATGCCGGCGATCTTGATGTCCATCTGCAGCGACGTGATACCTGCTTCGGTACCGGCCACTTTAAAGTCCATGTCGCCCAGGTGGTCTTCGTCACCCAAGATGTCGGACAGGATCGCATAGGAGCCGTCTTCTTCCAGGATCAGACCCATGGCAACACCCGCGACGGGCGCTTTCAATGGAACGCCTGCGTCCATCATGGACAAGGAGCCACCGCAAACCGACGCCATCGAGCTGGAGCCGTTCGATTCAGTGATCTCGGACACAACGCGGATGGTGTAGGGGAAGTCAGTGGAGGCAGGCAGAACCGCCTGCAACGCACGCCAAGCCAACTTGCCGTGACCGATTTCGCGACGGCCGGGGCCACCGACACGGCCAACTTCACCAACCGAATAGGGCGGGAAGTTATAGTGCAGCATGAAGTTGGATTTGAAGTTGCCGTGCAGCGCATCGATGAACTGTTCGTCATCGCCGGTGCCCAAAGTGGTCACAACCAGACCCTGTGTTTCGCCACGTGTGAACAGCGACGACCCGTGAGTACGGGGCAGGATGCCGGTTTCGGCCACGATGTCGCGGATTTCGTCGGTCTTACGGCCGTCGATACGCTTACCGGTTTTAACCACGTCACCACGCAGAATGGACGCTTCGAGGCCTTTCAGAGCGGACCCGAGGTTCGCGTCTTCCAGTTGCTCGTCGGTCAGCGCTGCTTTGATTGTTTCGCGGGCAGCGGCAACAGCGGCGGTGCGCTCTTGCTTGTCGGCGATTGCAAAGGCGGCGCGCATGGCGTCTTCGCCAGCGGCTTTGACAGCAGCGGACAGGTCCGAATAGTCAACCGGCTGGAAGTCAAACGGCTCTTTCGCAGCGTCTTCGGCCAGATCGATGATCAGGTCGATAACAGGCTGGATCTGCTCGTGCGCGAATTTCACCGCACCCAGCATTTCTTCTTCCGACAGCTCATAGGCTTCGGATTCAACCATCATCACGGCTTCTTTGGTGCCGGCGACAACCAGATCAAGACGTTGATCAGGGTTCAGGCGCAGGTCCTGCATGTCGTCGACGGTCGGGTTCAGAACGTAATCGCCATCCTCGAAACCAACGCGGCAGGCACCGATCGGGCCGCGGAACGGCGCGCCGGAAATGGTCAGCGCTGCGGAGGCAGCGATCATGGCGACCATGTCGGGATCGTTAACCAGATCGTGGCTGAGAACGGTACACATCACCAGAACTTCGTTTTTGAAGCCGGGAACGAACAGCGGACGGATCGGACGGTCGATCAGACGGGCTGTCAGGGTTTCCTTCTCGGTGGGGCGGGCCTCACGCTTGAAGAAGCCACCCGGTACTTTACCGGCGGCGTAGTATTTCTCTTGGTAGTGGACGGTCAGCGGAAAGAAGTCCTGACCGGGTTTTTGCTGGCGTGCAAAGGTGACGTTCGCCATGACGCTGGTTTCGCCCAGTGTCGCAATCACCGAACCGTCTGCCTGACGGGCCACTTTGCCAGTTTCCAGTGTCAGCGTCTCTTCGCCCCACTGCATGGATTTTTTCGTTACATTAAACATCTACGTTTCCTGTTTCGGCCCGGATCGGGCCATTTGCGTAGAGGGCATATTCCCCCTGACTCCGGTATCTTCTTTGTCGGGCGCTGGAGTCCGGGCGCCGGCTTTCAGATTGTGCGGCCATACAGCAGTTTGCCTGCGATGGGAAGGGAAGCGTTGATCGCTGCACGCGGCCCTAGAGGCCGCAGATTGCAAGCCGCAACAGAGCGGCAAGGGGGTCAGCCTGACAAGGTCTTGAACATCTTATAGTTTTGCAAGGTGACCCCGCCTTTGGTGACGATGTTGGGGGCCTCGACGGTCCAGCCCATACGCGTAAAAAACGGCTTTGCCTTTTCGCTGGCAAAGGTCCGAAGACGTCGCACGCCGAATGTGCGGGCACGGTCTTCGATGGCAAAATACACAGTGCGCCCCACGCCCGTGCCCATATGATCGGGGTGCACAAAGGCCAGATCGATCAGCCCCTCGCGGTCAAGGGTCATGAACCCCGCCATACGGTTGTCTATCTCGGCCACGATACCCGAGACGGTATCAAACCGCCCTCGCCATGTGGCGGGTGCGGGCGCTTTCCCGGCCCAAGCGAAGCGTTGCTCGGCTGAATACACATCGGCGGTGCCCTGATGCACCGCGGCAAAGAAAAGCAGCGCGGCTGCATCGGTATCTTGCGGGGTGAGGTCACGCAGGTTGATTGGCATGGGCTCTCCTTTTGGCGCACATCACTAAAGCACAGGGGGAAACAAAAAAAACCGCCCCCTGTTGCCAGGGCGCGGTTTTCATCGTTGTGGCGGTGCAGCGCTGGTTAGCGGCGCAGGCCCAAACGTTTGATCAGGTCCTGATAACGCGCGTCATCTTTACCTTTGACATAGTCCAGAAGCTTCCGGCGTGTCGCAACCATTTTCAAAAGGCCACGGCGACCGTGGTTGTCTTTCTTGTGGGTTTTGAAGTGCTCGGTCAGCGTTGCGATGCGCGAGGACAGAATGGCAACCTGTACTTCGGGCGAACCTGTGTCGCCTTCTTTGGTGCCGAATTCTTTCATGACGCGTGCTTTTTCTTCTTGCGTAATCGACATCGGGGTCTCCTTTTCGAAAGGTTAAAGTGATGGCACAGGCCGGGATGTCGTCCAGCACAGGCCCATGGAGTATCACCCGCTGACAGGAATCATCGGGCGATGGGGGCGTATAGGAAAGTTTCGCACCCTTGGCAAAGGATTAATGCGTCGCGGGGCGCGTTGGCTTCTTTGTCCGGTGAGAGGGCATCGGCCGTTCAGCCGCGCGTTAGCCCCGCAGCGAGGGCCGAGCTGAGGGGGATAAGCGATAGGTCGCCCGGCATCAGCAACTGGTCCGACTGCACCATTGCCACAATCGCCCCGTCCATTGATATCAGATGGGAGTGCAGATCCTCCGGATCCGGTTCAACTGCCACCTTGGGCGCTGTCGCGGCTGCATCGCTGTCGTCCCAGACCAGCAGCAGGCTGTCATCTTCTATGTCGAAACTGCGGATATCGACGATGCCATCGGGGCTGACCCAATCGCCAAGGATCACATCATCACGCCCTGCGCCCGGGGTCACCGTATCGTTTGATCCCGCAAGGATTAGATCATCGCCGCCACCGCCATTCAGGTAATCCCCCTCGTCGGTATCGGTGATGCGCGCATCCTGCCGGTCCGGATCGACGGTGCCGTCAATCGTATCGTTCCCCCATCCACCAAAGAGCGCGTCTTGCCCGCGCCCCCCAATCAGCAGGTCATCGCCCAAACCGCCCATCACGGCGTCATCCCCGCTATCCCCGAAAAGCGTATCACCCCCGGCAGAGCCGTTTAGCGTATCGTGGCCCGCGCCGCCCCGCAGGATGTCATCGTCATTATGGCCGGTAAGCCCATCCGCATCCTCGGCCCCCGCCAATAGATCATCGCCATCATTGCCATGTAGGTCATTGTTCCCCGCGCCGCCCCTCAAGGTATCATCGCCGCTGTCCCCAAACACGGTGTCATCGCCATTGCGCGCCTCCACAAGGTCATCACCGCCATAGCCCGCGATCTGATCGCTGCCGCCCGAGCCGATAATCAGGTCATCCCGGGGGGTGCCGGAGATCACATCGCCGGCCGGTGCATCTTCGTCGGTGGCAGACTCCTCCTCCTCGACCCCGATGTCGATAAAGGCGGCGGCCCCGACAGTGATCAACCCCATTAATCCGGCAAGAAACAGCATGTGCAAACCCGACCCTATTGCCCGCATCACGCGGGGATACAGATGAAACAGCCCCAAAACCCAAGGCCGCATCAGCACCATAGAATCAAGAAAGTTAAGCTTGCCCTAAAGGCCCCAGAAAATCGGTTCCTGAGAATATCGGATATACAAAGGATGCTTGGGGTGCCCGTCTTTGGACAGGCCCAAATGGTACACGGGCGTTTGGCTACGCGACAGCAGTTCTTGCACCTGCGCACCCCGTCCAAGATGTGCGCCATGGGTGCCCCAAGCCGCGATCACCTGATCGGCCCACAAGATACCTTCGTTCAAAATCATATCGTTATCAGGGCCGACGGGGTCTTTGGCCTGACGCATCAGCTTGGGGCTGGTTTCGCGCCAGGCAAAGATATTGGTGACCTGAAACCCCCCGAAGCCCAAGGCGCGGGCACGGCGCTCGCACCGCTCGACCGTGGGGTCATTTTCAATTTCCGTCGCTTTTGACGGATTTAGCATGACGAACAGCACCCGCTCCGCCTCGGGGTGCCAGACGCGGGTCAGACTATAGCGGTAGTTTTCGCAGTCCGAATAGACAGCCGTCGACGGCGCGTCGCCCTTGGTATGGCTGCGCGTGATCACGCAGAACGGGGCTGGTTGAACACACGCGACGGATGCAATTCGCCCGCCTTGAAACGCCCAACAGCAACAGCGCGGCCCTCAAACGACGCCCAGACCTCGTCGCCATATTCAATGTCATGGGCGATCACCATGCCGGGGTTGCCGTTGCGCAGACGGGTGGCCCCTTCCGGCGTGGCTTTCACCTCTGGCAGGTCCTGCAACCCTTGCTCTAACGGCAGCAAATGCGCGTCCAAAGCGTCTGTGCGCGCCATCTCTTCGATCTGCGCCAGCGTCAGCCCTTCAGAGGCCTCGAACGGGCCCGACCAGATGCGGCGCAATTCGCGCACGTGGCCCAGACACCCCAAGGCTTGTCCCAGATCGCGCGCAATCGACCGGACATAGCCGCCCTTGCCGCACACCATCTCCAACGTCACGTGGTCGGCATCGGGGCGGTCCACCAGCAGCAGCTGTTCGACAAAAAGCGGGCGGGCTGCCAGCTCCATCGTTTCACCGTCGCGCGCCAGTTTATAGGCGCGCTGGCCGTCGATCTTCACGGCGGAAAACTGCGGCGGCACCTGTTGGATGTCACCGATAAACTTGCCCAAAGCATCCTTGATCGCGTCGTCATCGGGCCGCAGCTCCGAGGTTGCGATGACCTCACCCTCGGCATCATCGGTATTTGTCGCGATCCCAAGGCGGACCGTGAACTCATAGGCTTTCATCGCGTCCGTGATAAAGGGAACCGTCTTGGTCGCCTCGCCAAGCGCGATTGCCAGAACGCCGGTGGCTTCGGGGTCAAGGGTGCCCGCATGGCCCGCCTTATTCGCGTTCAGCGCCCAACGGACCTTGTTCACCACGGTCGTAGAGGTCGGGCCAGCGGGCTTGTCCACCACCAACCACCCCGAAATATCCCGTCCCTTGCGCCTGCGTCCCATATCAAATGCCCTTAATTGATTTGCCCGCCTCCTATCAAAGGTCCGGCAAGATTGCCCAGAGACTCTGGCTTCCAAATGGTGAAAAATCCTCGCCGAAGGCAAGAAAACTCTTGTTGCGCTACGGTGCGTCGGGCTTCACAACGCCAATGATAGGGCCAAGCGCGCTAAAGCCCAAGTCATTGCGGCCCAGATCGGGTGCGCGCATCCTCGAGATATTGCCATCAAAATAAAGCGCATTTGGCAGCTTTAGGTGATCCCGGAACAGCAGCGCGAAATCATAGAAATTCACCGTCTCGTTCGAGATGGCAAAAACCGCGCGTTTGCCATCGGCACTGGTGCCAACGCCGTTGCGGATATAGCGCGAGGTGCCATCTTTCAGAAAGCGTGGGTGCATCTTGCCATCGATCACCAACATCGGTCCCGATTGTGTAGCGCTGCGGCAGTCGGGGGCGTCGCGCAGAAAAGCTTTGGTTTCGATCACATCGGCACGCCCGTCGCGCAGGCAGAGCACGCCATTGGGCAGCAGGCCAAAGTTACCGGGGCCGTCGCTGCTGATTACCTGCTGATATTCTTTGCCGTTCTCAAGGTAATAGCCCACCGGCGCACGGGTATCATGATACATGCCCGCGTTCATCGCAAAGCCCAGCTGTGCGCCGCGCTTTTTCAACGCCGTATTCAATGTGTTGAAATACCCATGCGGTTTGCCGTCCGCATCGTAAAGGAACAGCTCAAGCCGGTCCTGCGTCAGGTCGACGTGGCACAGGGTATAGCCGGTGCCGTTATATGTCAGGGTTTCGCAGGTTTCGGCTTGGACGGGCGCGGCGGCCCAGCCCATGAAGCCAAGCGCGGCCCAGAACCGTTTCACGTGTCTTCCGATCCGCGGTCGGGGGCGTCAGCATCGCGGCGCACCACGTCCTGCGCCAGCATCCGGCGCGTTTCGTCCATACGGTCGAATGTTTCGTCCAATTGGAACCGCAGGTCCGGTGCGTATTTCAGGACCAGCTTCTTCGCCATCAACCGGCGGAGCTCGCCCTTGTTGCGCGCAAGCAGCTTAAGCACGTCTTCTTGGCCGTCTCCGCCCAAAGGCAGCACATAGGCCGTCGCGATCTTCAGGTCGGGGGAGGCGCGTACTTCGCCCACGGTGATCGACATCCGGTTCAGTTCAGGGTCGTGGACATCGCCACGCGCCAGAACATCCGATAGGGCGCGACGAATGGTTTCGCCTACGCGAAGCTGCCGTTGCGACGGGCCTGAGCCCTCATGAAACTTGTTCTTTGCCATGCGCTTCATCTAAGGGTTCGCTGAGGTTTTGCCAAGCAGATCACCACGCGCTAAACCGGAACCGAATAAGGAGCATAACATGAGCGATACACCCGGCATAGTGATTACAGGGGCTTCGGGCCGCATGGGCCAGATGTTGATTGGGCAGGTTTCTGCCAGCGACAGGGTGCATCTGGCGGGTGCGGTAGAACGTGCCGGGCATGCGTGGGTCGGTCAGGATATTGGTGTTGCTATGGGCGGCACTGCTGTTGGCGTGATCGTGACCGATAACGTGGCAGAGGCGATGCAAGGCGCGCAGGCGGTCATTGATTTCACCGCTCCGGAAGCGACACTCGCCTTCGCCAAGATCGCGGCCGATGCGGGTGTGGTCCATGTTATCGGCACCACCGGTATGACCGACGCGCAGATCAGCGCGCTGGACGGACCTTCAAAGCAGACGGCGATCGTGCGGGCGGGCAACATGAGCCTGGGCGTTAACCTTTTGACCCAGTTGACCAAACGTGTCGCTGCCGCGCTTGATGAAGACTTTGATATCGAGGTGATAGAGGCGCATCACAACCAGAAGGTCGACGCGCCGTCGGGCACCGCGCTGATGTTGGGCGAAGCCGCCGCGGAAGGGCGCGGGGTCGCGCTGGCGGATGTCTCTGACCGCGGGCGTGACGGGATCACCGGCGCGCGCAAGCGGGGTGACATCGGGTTCACAGCGATCCGCGGGGGCGACATTGTGGGAGAACATGACGTGATGTTCGCCGCCGCGGGCGAGCGAATCATCTTGCGCCACATCGCATCGGATCGCGCGGTTTTTGCGCGCGGTGCCATCAAAGCTGCCGTTTGGGGACAGGGCAAACCTGCCGGAGCCTATGATATGCTGGACGTTCTGGGCCTGAACGACTGACGCCACCCGCCGCCCTGTCGCTTCACCGTGGTGAAACTATCTTAACCTCTGGCCCGTATGTTCATGGGAACAATCTGGTTGGAGGGTGTGATGAAAAAACTGACGTTACTGACCTGCGCGGCGTTCTTTGCGCTGACCGGGGCCGCTTGGGCGGAATTCCAGAAACTGGACAGCCAGCGCGATTTCGTTTCGGTGGTGGAGGGTAAAACACTGACCCGCCCGCTGGTCGAATTGCGCGTTACTGAAAGCGGCGGCATATCGGGTACAGGTGCCGTGTGGGATGTGTCGGGCCAATGGGTCTGGAAGGGCGGGTATTTCTGCCGCAGCCTGATCTGGGGCGATGACGACCTTGGCTACAATTGTCAGGAAGTCGCTGTAAACGGTGGGAAAATCCGCTTTACCTCGGATAAGGGGGCAGGGCAGTCAGCGGTCTTCTCGTTGAAATAGCCTCGCCTATGTGCAAGCGCCGCAGGGCGCTTGGCCGTAATCTTGATCTGCGCGACGCGGGGTCAGCGCATGGGGGATTCAGCGCATAGGGGGCACATGTCTTAAAAATCGACAGCGATGCCCTTTTTCTCCCAATCGCCATAGCGGACAGGCTCTGGTCCGTCGCGGCCACCCAGCTCTGTAGGCAGGTCCAGTGCCTGCGCGGCCTTGCGGCGTTCGGCGGCCTCCGCCAGCGCGCGCTGCGCGGCGGGGGGAAGCTCTTGTACCATCGGCATCGGATCGGGCGTGGGTTCTGGCGGAATATCCGGCCCGGGCTCCGGCATGGGTGTCGGATCATGGGGTGGGCTTGGCATGGGGCGTTTGCCGGCTTCGGTCATACTCTCATCCTCTTGAGGCCACTGTCCCCTTGATATACGCCGGAACCAAGCCCAGACAACCCGGGCACCCCAAAGAAGAAAGCGTATCGCATGTCAGACACCGGCGTTCAGGCCCGCAGAAGTGCGGTGTACCTATTGGATATGATCCTGGGGGAAGAACGTCTGATGTCAGAGCTCTTGTCGGCGGGGGCGTTGGACAAGCTGCCCCCCGATGACCGCGCACGGGCGCAGCGTTTGGCAATGGATACCCTGCGCGGGATGGAACGCGCCGACCGTCTGTTGCAGAAGCGCCTGTCGAAATACCCGCCGCTGACCGTGCGCAACGCGCTGCGCGTCGGCACCGTCGAACTGTGTCAGGGCGGCGCGGCCCACGGCGTTGTGAATGCGATGGTCGAACTGGTCGCGACGCATAAGAAACTCGGGCACCTCAAGGGGCTGACCAATGCCGTTTTGCGCAAAATCGCCGCCGAAGGGCCAGAGGCATGGGCGGCCTTGCGCGCACCGCGCTTGCCAAAATGGCTGCGGGGTCCGCTGACAGAAGCCTGGGGGCCCGACGCGATGACGGGAATCGAGGCCGCGCATTTCGCAGGTGCGCCACTGGATCTGACCGCGAAACGAGATCCTGAAGGTTTGGCCGCGGCCGTGGGCGGCACCGTCTTGCCCACCGGTTCGGTGCGCGTCGCCGATGCGGGGCAGGTCACCACCATGCCCGGCTTTGCCGAAGGCGATTGGTGGGTGCAGGACGCCGCCGCGGCGCTGCCCGTTAAAATCCTTGCGCCACAAAAAGGCGAGGCCGTGCTCGACCTTTGCGCCGCGCCCGGGGGCAAAACCATGCAGCTTGCCGCCGCAGGTGCGCAGGTGACGGCGGTCGATAACTCCAAGCAGCGGATGCAGCGGGTTCGGGAAAACCTTGCACGGGTGCATCTGCCGGCCAAAGTCGTTGTCGTCGATGCGCGCCGGTTCGAAGGGACGTTTGACGCGATTCTGCTGGATGCGCCTTGCTCTGCTACGGGCACGATCCGTCGTCACCCCGATCTGCCCCACGCCAAGGATGGGTCCGAATTCGGTGATCTGATCGAGCTGCAGTCGGAAATGATCGACCATGCGTGGTCCCTTCTCAACCCCGGGGGGCGCTTGATTTTCTGCACCTGCTCCCTGCTGCCCGACGAAGGCGAAGTGCAGGTCGACGAGGCGTTGGAACGTCATGCGGATATGCGCGTCGACCGAGACGCTTTGGCTGTGCCCGGTGTTGATCCCGCGTGGACAACCCAAGAGGGCGGCCTGCGTTTGCGCCCCGATTACTGGCCTGAACTGGGTGGCATGGACGGGTTTTACATCGCCTGCCTGCGCAAGGACGCCTAAAGGCCGAACCTGAAGCGGGCGGATTTGCGTCGCCCGTAAAAACCCGTGTCAAAATGCGGTGACTCAGGTGGCAACAGCGGCTAACATCCGCAAAACGCCAGCAGAGCGTACAAGGGCAGCCGCATGACAAGTACCAGCTTCAATGCGCGAAAAACGCGTTTTCTAAACCGGTGGCACGCCCGTGCCGCGACCAAAACGCGTACCCAAGCGAGGGGATTCGTTTCCTCGCCCGAACCGCGCACCATCGGGTCTTTTGCGCGGGGGCGGCAGCTGATCGCGGGCAACCTCCTGTTTTCCGGCAGTCTGATCGAAGCGCCAGACGCGTCAAGCCTGTGGGAAGTCGCCACGCCGGATCAGGATTTCGCGCGTGATCTGCACGGTTTCGCCTGGATGGATGATCTGGCTGCGGTTGGCGATGTGCGCGCCCGCGGCACGGCGCAGCGTTGGCTTTGGGGCTGGATCGACCACTACGGCAAGGGCCGAGGCATCGGCTGGACCCCTGATCTGACCGGACGGCGGCTGATCCGCTGGATCAACCACGCCCTGTTTGTACTGCGTGGCACCTCGCAAGACGAAAGCGATGTCTTCTATCGCTCGTTGGTCGAACAAACGGATTTCCTGTCGCGTCGCTGGCATGCCGCAGCCCCGGGATTGCCGCGGTTCGAGGCGCTGACCGGGTTGATCTACGCCGGTCTTTCGCTTGAGGGGCAAGAGGCGCGCGCCGATCCGGCGATCAAGGCACTGGCCCGCGAATGCGAGGCGCAGATCGATGCGCAGGGTGGCCTGCCCACCCGCAACCCCGAAGAGCTGTTGCACGCATTTACCCTTCTGACATGGGCCGCCGCCGCGCTAAGCGATGCGGGACGCGGCACGCCAACTGCGCATATGGAGGCGATCGAACGCATCGCGCCCACTCTACGCACCCTGCGGCATTCCGACGGCGGGCTGGCGCGGTTCCATGGCGGCGGGCGCGGGGCCGAAGGCTGGCTGGATCACGCGCTGGCCACGGCGAAGATCAAGACGCGCCAGCCAGACGGGCTGTCGATGGGGTATGCGCGCCTGTCCGCAGGGCGCACCAGTGTGATCGTCGACGCCAGCCCGCCCCCCGGCGGGGCCGCATCGTTCAATGCCCATGCCTCTACGCTTGCGTTTGAACTGACCAGCGGGCGGCGCCCTTTGGTCGTGAACTGCGGGCCGGGCGATTCATTTGGCGCTGATTGGCGGCGGGCGGGGCGTGCGACACCGTCGCATTCCGGCCTGTCGCTTGGCGGCTATTCCAGCGCGCGTCTGGCGGAGCCCGACCGGCACACGGGCGCCGAGGCTTTGATCGAATGTCCCACCTATGTGCCCGTCGAAATCGGCTCCGTCGGGGACGGCACCCAGTTTCAGGGCGCGCATAATGGCTATGTCGCGGGCTTTGGCCTGACCCATGCCCGCAGCCTGGAACTGACCCACGACGGTCGCGGCCTCGCGGGGGAGGACATGCTGCTCGCGATAGAGTCCGCTGAAAAGCGTGTCTTTGATCGGGAAATGGATGCCGTGAAGCTTGCCGGTATCCCGTTCGAGATTCGTTTCCACCTGCACCCGGATGTGGATGCCACCGTCGATCTGGGCGGGGCGGCAATTTCCATGGCCCAGAAAAGCGGCGAAATCTGGGTGTTCCGTCATGATGGGACACATAAACTGTCTTTGGAACCAAGCGTTTACCTTGAGCGCAACCGGCTGAAACCCCGCGCGTCGGTGCAAATTCTGCTTAGCGGGCGGGTCGTCGACTATGCGAGCAGGGTCAGGTGGTCCTTGTCCAAAGCGCAGGAAACTGCGATTGGCGTGCGAGATTTATCGCTCGACGATCCATATGATGACCAAGACTGACCAAAGGAACCTCCCCGATGCCTGATCTTCACCCCGTCTCCCGCGCGCTTCTTTCCGTATCTGACAAGACCGGTCTGGTCGAGCTGGGGCAGGCGCTCGCGGCGCATGGGGTCGAATTGCTGAGCACCGGCGGCACCGCCAAGGCGCTGCGCGACGCAGGTCTGGAGGTGAAAGATGTGTCCGAGGTCACCGGTTTCCCCGAGATGATGGACGGGCGGGTCAAGACGCTGCACCCCGTCGTGCACGGTGGGTTGCTGGCGCTGCGTGACAATGATGAACACGTCGCGGCGATGGACAAACATGACATTGGCGCGATCGATCTGGTTGTGGTGAACCTGTATCCCTTTGAAGAAACCGTTGCCAAAGGGGCGGAATATGCCGAGGTGATCGAGAATATCGATATCGGTGGCCCTGCGATGATCCGCTCTGCCGCGAAGAACCACGGTTTTGTGAATGTGATCGTCGATGTCGAAGACTACACGACAGTGATCAACGAACTGTCCGAGAATAACGGGCAGACCACCTATGCGCTGCGCCAGCGTTTGGCGCAGACGGCCTATGCCCGCACGGCGGCCTATGACACGGCTGTCAGCACATGGATGGCCGCGCAGGTCGGGGACACCCCGCGTCGTCGTACCGTAGGCGGCACGCTGGCGCAGACCCTGCGCTACGGCGAGAACCCCCACCAGCAAGCGGCCTTCTACACCGATGGCTCGGCACGTCCCGGTGTTGCTACGGCGACCCAACATCAGGGTAAAGAACTGTCGTATAACAATATCAACGACACTGATGCGGCCTTTGAACTGGTCAGCGAATTCGATCCGGCCAAAGGGCCAGCCTGTGCGATCATCAAGCACGCCAACCCCTGCGGCGTGGCGCAAGGCACGTCGATGGTGGATGCCTATACCCGCGCGTTCGACTGCGACCGCACCAGCGCCTTTGGCGGGATTATCGCGCTGAACCAGACGCTTGACGCCGAAACAGCCGAGGCGATCAGCGCGATCTTTACCGAGGTCGTGATCGCGCCGAACGCCACACCCGAAGCGATGGAGATTTTTGGCAAGAAGAAGAACCTGCGCTTGCTGACCACCAACGGTCTGGCCGATCCGGCACAGGCGGCGTTGTCGTTCCGTCAGGTGTCGGGGGGCTATCTGGTGCAGGACAAAGACGTTGGCCGCATCACCATGGATGAACTGAAGGTCGTGACAAAGCGCCAGCCGTCCGATCAAGAGCTGTCGGACCTGATGTTCGCCTGGACCGTCGCGAAACACGTGAAATCCAACGCGATCATCTACGTCAAGGATGGCGCGACCGTGGGCGTCGGTGCCGGCCAGATGAGCCGCGTCGACAGCACGCGTATCGCCGCACGCAAAGCGCAGGATATGGCCGAAGCCATGGGCTTGCCCGCGCCGCTGACGCAGGGCTCTGTCGTCGCTTCCGATGCGTTCTTCCCCTTTGCTGACGGGTTGATCACTGCCGCAGAAGCAGGGGCGACAGCGCTTATCCAGCCCGGCGGGTCGATGCGGGATGACGAAGTGATCGCAGCAGCGGATGAGGCCGGGCTTGCCATGGTCTTTACCGGCATGCGCCACTTCCGCCACTAACCACGGAAAGCGGTCGTTATGCGTACTATTTTTTGGGCCGGTTTTGCGGCGTTTCTTGCGGATCAGCTTAGCAAGTATCTTGTCGTGCATACGATGGAGCTTAGCCGTATCCGGTCCATCGACGTACTGCCGCCGCTGATCAACTTTCGCTACGGCGAGAACCGCGGGATCAATTTTGGCCTTTTCGGTGATGGGTCCGACGCAAGTCGTTGGATTCTCATCGGGCTGGCCTGTGCAATCTGCGTGGGCGTGCTGATCTGGGCAAGCCGCCAAACCATGAGCCTTTGGGCCAATATCAGCGCAGGTCTGCTGATCGGGGGGGCATTGGCCAATGTGGTTGATCGCCTGATCTACGGCTATGTGCTTGATTTCTTGAACATGTCTTGCTGCGGTATCAATAATCCTTTCGTGTTCAACATCGCCGATGTCTTCATTTTTGCGGGCGCTTTGGGCCTGATTTACTTTACCAGCGACACCAAAAAACCGGCGAAAGCCACACCGAAAAAGGCCCAGAAAAAAGGCCAGTGACAATTACCGCGTGACTGCGATATTGGTACAAAGACCTTAACAAGTCCTTAAGGAGATCCGTCATGCGCTTTGTCGCCGCTCTTGTCTTGCTACCGCTTGCCCTTGGGGCCTGCGGCAACACTGGCCTGCGGGACATTCGCAGCACTGCGAAAGGGCCTGACGAATTCATGGTCCAGCCCTCCAAACCCCTGCAGCAGCCTGACAGCTATAACGCGCTGCCCGTGCCAACGCCGGGGCAGGCGAACCTGACGGACCGCAACGCGATTGCCGAAGGGGTTCTGGCCTTTGGCGGCACACCGCAAAGCAATGCAACAGGCATCCCCGCCTCGGACGCCGCGCTGGTGCAACAGGCCAGCCGCATGGGCGTGGCGGCGAACATCCGTCAGGAACTTGCCGAAACCGATGCTGCGTTCCGCAAGCGCAAGGCGCGGTTCACGCAGATCAAGATCGTGCCGACAGATCGCTACGACCAAGCCTACAAACGCCAGATCCTTGATGCCCCCCGCGAAGCCGCGCGCTGGCGTCGGGCCGGTGCACGCACGCCCTCCGCCCCTCCGGCAGAGTGACGCTGGCCGAATTACAATTCTGTTAGGTCCCTTGATCACCCCGTGGGGTGGCGTAAGTAAGAGGTCTCAGGACCCTGCTCAAAGGACCGACCATGATCAGATTACCGGCCCTCGGGGCCCTATTGGCGCTTGCGCTGCCCACCACAGCCGCGCTTGCGCGTGACAACGAAGACGTCACGCATTTCACCTTGGACAACGGGATGGAGGTCGTGGTCGTCGAAGACCACCGCGCCCCCGCTGTGCAGCAGATGGTGTGGTACCGCGCTGGCTCGGCGGACGAACCCAAAGGGTCGTCGGGCGTGGCGCATTTTCTGGAACACCTGCTGTTCAAAGCCACCGACAAAATGGAGTCGGGCGAGTTTTCAGCCACAGTTGCCAAGAATGGCGGGCGCGATAACGCCTTCACCAGCTATGATTATACCGCCTATTTCCAACGGGTTGCCGCAGACCGGCTTGAACTGATGATGCAGATGGAATCCGACCGGATGAAAAACATCCGTCTGACACCGGAAAACATCGCGACCGAACGGGATGTGATCATCGAAGAACGTAACCAGCGCACCGAAAATGACCCGAGCGCGCTGTTCCGTGAACAGCTTAATGCCGCGCAATACCTCAACCACCGCTACGGCACGCCGATCATCGGTTGGATGCACGAGATGCGCGCGCTGGACCTGCAGGATGCGCTGGATTTCTACAAGCTGTATTACTCCCCCAACAACGCGATCCTTGTCGTGTCTGGGGATGTAGAGCCTGAAAACGTTCGCACCCTGGCAGAGCAATATTACGGCAAGATCCCCGCCAATCCGGATCTGCCCGACCGATCGCGGACGCAAGAGCCGCCACAGACCGCCGAACGGCGCCTGATCTTTCGCGATGACCGCGTTGCACAGGAATACGTCAGCCGGTCCTATCTGGCGCAGGAACGTGATCCCGGCGACCAGAAAACCGCAGCGGCCCTGACCATGTTGGCCGAACTGCTGGGCGGTGGCACTACATCGTATTTCGCCGAAAAACTGCAGTTTGACGCGCCTGTCGCGACCTATTCAGCGGCGTTCTATAGCGGTCAATCGCTGGACGATACGACTTTTAACCTTGTCGTCGTGCCGCAACCGGGCGTGTCCTTGCAGGACGCCGAAGATGCCATGGACACCGCCATCGCGGGTTTCATGAAAGACGGGGTGGATGCCGAGCAACTTGAACGGATCAAGCAACAGGTCCGTGCCGAACAAATTTATGCCCGCGATAACGCCGACAGTGTCGCCAACCGCTATGGCAGCGCCCTTGCCATCGGGTTGACCGTGCAGGACGTGCAGGACTGGCCGGATGTGCTTGAGGCCGTAACAGCCGAAGACATCATGCAGGCCGCCAAAGATGTGTTTAACCGCGAAGCCTCTGTCACAGGGTGGCTGATGCGCGAAGAGGTGACGGAATGAGACTGTTTTACGCAATCGTCCTGACGGTTCTGGCCGCGCTTCCCGCCCGTGCCGAGGTGGACATCCAAGAGGTGACGTCCCCCGGTGGCATCACCGCGTGGCTGGTAGAGGAACATTCGATCCCCTTCGTCGCACTTGATGTGCGCTTTCGCGGCGGTGCATCGCTGGATGCCCCCGAAAAACGCGGCGCAATCAACCTGATGACGGGCCTGCTGGAAGAGGGGGCCGGCGACATGGACGCACGCGATTTCGCCCGTGCCGCCGAAGGGCTGGCCAGCAGCTTCCGGTTCAGCGTGGATGACGACGCGCTTTCCGTATCGTCGCGTTTTCTCACCGAAAATCAGGACGCGTCGATCGCGCTGTTGAAACAGGCGTTGCAAACGCCTCGGTTTGACCCGGACGCGATTGAACGGGTGCGCGGGCAGGTGCTTTCGGGGATCCGCTCCAGCGCGAAAGACCCGAACGATATCGCGCGCAAAAAGATGGACGAGCTGCTGTATGGCGATCACCCCTACGGCTCGCCGCTCAGCGGGACTGAAGAAACGGTGACCGCTCTGACACGCGATGACCTTGTCGCGGCACATAAGGCTGTGCTGGCGCGCGACCGTATCTTCATCGGTGCGGTGGGGGACATCACGCCAGAAGAGCTGGGCCTGATGCTTGACGAACTGTTGGGCGATCTGCCCGAAACCGGTGCACCGCTGCCCCCACAGGCCGAGGTCTCTATCCCATCAGGCACGACGGTCGTCGATTTCCCGACGCCCCAATCTGTCGCAATTTTTGCGCAAAAGGGCATTTCCCAGAAGGATGATGATTTCTTTGCCGCGACCGTGTTGAACCAAGTGCTTGGCGGTGGCTCGTTTGAAAGCCGTCTGATGACCGAAGTGCGCGAGAAACGCGGGCTGACCTATGGCGTCTATTCCTATCTGGTGCCGATGGATCTGGCTGAAACATGGCAAGGATCGGTCAGTTCGGCGAACGACCGGATCGGGCAGGCGATGGATGTGATCAAGGACGAATGGGCCAAAGCCGCGGCCGAGGGCGTGACCCAGCAAGAGTTGGACGATGCCAAGACCTATATCACAGGCTCCTACCCGCTGCGTTTTGACGGCAACCAGACCATCGCGAGCATCCTTGTGGGGATGCAGATGATCGACCTGCCCATCGACTATATTGCCACGCGCAACGACAAGGTCGAGGCGGTGACGCTGGACGATGTGAAACGTGTTGCCGACGACCTGCTGGACCCTGACGGGCTGGCCTTTGTTGTTGTCGGCCAACCCGAAGGGATCGAGGCCACGGCGCAGGAAAGCGACTGACCGCTGCCTCCAACATAGGACCGGACACAAAAAAACGGGCGCTTCTCAGCGCCCGTTTTTCGTTTCAGAACATCGGCAGGTTATTCGCCGTAAGGGATCCAGATATTCTTGACCTCGGTCGCGGCGTGCAAGAACGCTTTGCCTTCACCCTCTGCGCCGTCCCAGTCGCGCGCCATACCGTTGTTGACCCATGTGCGCTTCAGGTTTTGCGCGCTGGCCCGCTCCACGGTTTCGCTTTGCGCCTTGTCGCCAAAGCTCCAGACCGCATCCACGTCCATATGCCGCGCCATTGTTTCGGCGATGTCCTTCTGCGGCCCGGTCAGGATATTCACCACACCCGCGGGCACGTCAGATGTTTCAAGCACCTGCACGAAATCCGTCGCAGTAAGCGGGAAGGGGCCGCTGGCGGACAAAATGATCCGGTTCCCCATCGCAATCGCCGGTGCCATGCAAGAGATCAGCCCCAGCAAGGGTGCCTCCGCCGGGCAAAGCGCGCCGATCACGCCCACAGGTTCCTTCATGGCAAGCGCCACGCCGCGGATCGGTACGCCATGCACCTGCCCATCATACTTGTCGGCCCAGGCCGCGTAGGTGAACAGACGTTTGACCGCGAGATCGACCTCGGATTTACCGGTTTTAGCGCCCTGCATCGCATCCAGACGCCGTGCGAATTCATCCCCGCGTGCCGCCAGATTTTCAGCGATATAATAGAGGATCTGCGCGCGCAGATGACCGGTGGTCTTGCTCCACCCCTTTGCGGCATGAGCCGCTTCCACGGCATTGCGCACATCCTTGCGCGACGCGAGCGAGACATGGCCCAGCAGATCGCCGGACTTGCCCCAGACCGGTGCGGAATAGCCGCTGTCGGGGCGGCTTTGCTTGCCGCCAATATAAAGCTTGGCTGTCCGGTCGATCGGGTCCGCTGGCGTGCCGCTGCCGGAAAAGGCCGTGATCTCTTTCAAAGGTTTTTGCGTGGTTTTTGGACGGGTATAGGCCGCCAGCCCTTCCCAGCCGCCTTCGCGGCCAAAGCCGCTTTCGCGCACACCGCCAAAGCCCGCCGCCGCATCCATCATATTGGTGCCGTTCACCCAGACGATGCCCGATACCAGCTTGGGCGCGATATCCAGCGCGAGGTTGATATTCTCGGACCAGACCGTCGCCGCCAGCCCGTAGCGGCTGTTATTGGCCAGCTCGACCGCCTCGGCAGGGGTGCGGAAGGTGGTGGATACCAGCACGGGGCCAAAGATCTCGTCCTGCATCAACGGATCGGCAGGGTTCATGCCGGTGATCAATGTGGGCGGATAATAGCATCCGGTCGCGGGGATATCACCTGCGGTAAACACCTCGCCACTGGTGTTGGCGGCGACCATTTCGGTCACGCGCTGCACCTGAACGGGGTCCACCAGCGCGCCCACATCCACGGATTTGTCCAGCGGGTCACCGACCCGCAGCTTCGCCATCCGCGCCCGCAGCTTGGCATAGAACCGATCCGCCACGGGCTCATGCACCAGCAGACGCGAGCCTGCACAGCAGACTTGCCCCTGATTGAACCAGATCGCATCCACCAGCCCCTCGACGGCCGAATCCAGATCCGCATCGTCGAACACGATATAGGGCGACTTGCCCCCCAGCTCGAGCGTCAGCGCCTTGTCGCTTCCGGCGGTCGCCTCGCGGATGCGCCGTCCGACAGGGGTCGACCCGGTAAAGGCGATCTTGTCTACCTCAGCCTGCACGATCATCTCGCCCACGGCACCGTCACCGGTGACAATATTCACGACACCCTTGGGCAGGCCCGCCTGCACACAGATATCGGCAAACAGCAGCGCGGTCAGCGACGTATACTCCGCCGGTTTCAATACCACCGTATTCCCCATCGCCAAAGCAGGGGCCACCTTCCACGCCAGCATCAGCAGCGGGAAGTTCCACGGGATGATCTGCCCGCATACGCCAAGCGCTTCTGCGTCGGGTAGCTCGGACTCCATCAACTGGGCCATGCCCGCGTGATAATAGAAATGCCGCTGCGCCAAGGGCACATCCACATCGCGCGCCTCGCGGATGGGTTTGCCGTTGTCCAGCGTTTCCAGCACGGCGAACAACCGGCTGTGTTTTTGCAGCAACCGCGCCAGCGCATAAAGGAACCGCGCCCGCCCGTGACCGCCCAGCTTGGCCCATTTGGGCTGTGCCTTGCGCGCCGCGGCAACCGCGGTGTCGACCTCTGCCTGGCTGGCCTGCGTCAACGTTGCCAGCACATTGCCATTGGCAGGGTTGCGGCTTTCGAAATCATCCCGCGCCTCGGTGAACGCGCCGTCGATGAAATGCCCGAAACGGCTGCCCTGATCGACCAGCCACGCCAGTGCGTCAGCGGCATTTTCCGGTGCCGTCCCATAGTCCATGGTTTCATAGATTTCGGACACGCTCATGGGTTCACCCTTTTCAAAATACTCAAATCCGACATTGGTTTCACGCGGCTCAGCTGATGGCGTGACGATGGCTTGCGGAATAGCTGCCCGACACATGATGGTCGAGCTGACGTTCGATGTCGCCCAACAGCGACGACGCCCCGAAACGGAAGAGGTCGGGCTGCAACCAGCGGTCGCCCAATTCCTCTTTCATCATGGCCAGATAGACCAGCGCGTCCTTCGCCTTCGATATCCCGCCCGCGGGCTTGTAGCCAACGCGAAAGCCGGTGCGGTCGAAATAGTCGCGGATCGCGCGGATCATCACGAGGGTCACGGGCAGGGTCGCATTAACGCTTTCCTTACCGGTGGAGGTCTTGATGAAGTCAGCCCCCGCCATCATGCAGATCAGCGAGGCACGCGCGACGTTGCGCAGGCTGCCCAACTCTCCGGTCGCGAGGATCGCCTTGACATGCGCATCGCCACAAGCGGCGCGGAAGGCACGCATTTCATCATAAAGCGCCTGCCAGTCACCTGACAGCACATGGCGGCGCGAAATAACGATGTCGATCTCGGCGGCTCCGGCGGCGACGCTCATCTCGATCTCGCGCAGACGCAGCTCGAACGGGGAGAGACCGGCGGGAAATCCTGTAGAAACGGCAGCAATCGGGATGCCTGTGCCCTGCAGTGCTGCTTTGGCGGGGGCGATCATCTCGTGGTAGACACAGACCGCGCCCACAGTGATCTGCGACATGCCAAGCGCGTCCAGCAGCGCGGGCGCAATCGGTTGACGTGCCTTCGCACAAAGCCGCTCGACACGGCGCGCGGTATCATCCCCTGACAGCGTGGTCAGGTCGATGCAGCTAACGGCGCGCAGCAGCCACGCGGCCTGATAGTCTTTCTTCACGGAACGGCGCGCGGGCAAACCCGCGGCGCGGCGCTCCACCGCAGAGGAGTTCACCTGCACGGCGCGCACCCAATCCATATCCAGCGGCATCCCCGGATTGCGGGGTTCCGTCACCTGTGGCAGGTGGCTTTGGGCCAGTTCGGTCGGGTCATATACATGCGTGGACATGGGCGCTTTCCTGTCTGATCAGACAGGCAATGTGCCACGGGGCAACGGCGCAATGCAAGCATCGCGCCCTCACGTCACATCCGCCAGCGGCGTTCAGCTGCCGCGATAGGTTGAATAGCCGAACGGCGATAGCAAAAGCGGCACGTGATAATGCGCATCCGCATCCGAAATGCCAAAGCGGAGGGGGATCTGGTCCAGGAACCGCGGTGCTTCGGGCTCCGCTCCGATGGCATCAAGATAGGCCCCGGCTTCGAACACCAGCTCGTAGGTGCCAGCCGCAAACTGGCCCTTAGGCAAGATCGGCGTGTCGGTGCGACCGTCAGCATTGGTGGTCATCTGCACCAGTTTCATGCGGTTGGCCCCCTCGATCCGGTAAAGCGTGATTTCCAGCCCGCCTGCGGGGCGGCCGCGGGCGGTGTCCAGAACATGCGTCGTCAAGTAGCCGTTTGCCATGGGTGGGGTCTTTCCTGATCCGTTGGACCCTTACGATAGGCGGGTGTCGGGCTAGGTCAATGGCGGATTGATGGGCGGCTTTCTGGGCGCGCCAGCGCTGAAAGAGGCGGTGATTCGGGCGATGGCGAAAAATAATTCGCCTACCGAATCGTTTTTGCTTGAGCCGCGAATCATCCTGCGCCTATATGGTACACAACATTCAATCGGAGGTGTTGCCTGCCAGCGACCCATACAATCCGAGTATGTATTCTGGGGGACAGAATTCTTATGATCGGGCAAGTCGCACGTGGTGCGACGATCATTGGGCAGGGGCCGACAGGACTCGTGTTGCATAGCGCAGCAAGAGCGGCCCCTTCCACTCACTTTCCCGCCCGATATGCCCCCCGCATGTGTTTGAGTTTCAGGCCGGCCAGCGCCTTAGAACTTTCGCTATAAGAGAGCAGGGCCACTCGAGCCGATCTGGCAGCCGGCCGACCTTTCGGGAAGGGTTGGCTGGCTGTACATTGCGAAAAATCAGTGCCAGAAAACCGTTGGTTGACTAAAACAACGGCCCGCAGCGCGCGGTTTCCCCGCGCGCGCAGGCGCTGACCAAAGGACGATCCCATGACACGCTACCCTCGTGATTTTCACGGCTACGGCCCCACACCGCCTGATGCTCAATGGCCGGGCGGCGCGCGGATCGCGGTGCAATTCGTGCTGAACTATGAAGAAGGCGGCGAGAACTGTCTGCTTCACGGGGATGCCGCATCAGAGGCCTTCTTGTCCGAAATCGTCGGGGCCGCTCCTTGGCCGGGGCAACGTCACTGGAACATGGAATCCATCTATGACTACGGCGCGCGGGCGGGCTTTTGGCGGTTGCACCGCCTGTTCACGGGGGCCGATATCCCTGTTACCGTTTATGGCGTCGCCACCGCCTTGGCACGGTCCCCGCAGCAGGTAGAGGCGATGACCCAGGCCGATTGGGAAATCGCAAGCCACGGGCTGAAATGGATCGACTATAAGGATCACACCGCCGAGGTTGAAAGCGCCGACATGGACGAGGCGATCCGCCTGCACCGCGAGGTCGTCGGCACAGCGCCGCGTGGCTGGTACACGGGGCGCAGCTCTGTGAACACGGTTGCGCTGGCGGCAGAGACGGGGGCCTTCGACTATATCTCGGATACATACGACGATGATCTGCCCTATTGGATGCAGGTGGCAGGGCGCGATCAGCTGATTATCCCCTATACTCTTGATTGCAACGATATGCGCTTTGCCACGCCGCAGGGCTTTAATTCGGGCGATCAGTTCTATGCCTATCTGCGCGATACCTTCGATGCGCTTTATGCCGAAGGCAGCGCCGGGCAGGCCAAGATGATGTCGGTCGGGCTGCATTGCCGTCTGATCGGGCGGCCCGGACGGATACAGGCGCTGAAACGCTTTATCGACTACATCAAAGGGTTCGAAGGCGTCTGGACGCCGCGCCGCATCGACATCGCAGAGCATTGGCGTGTCACCCATCCGCCTCAGCCGCGCCTGCGTCTGGACCAGATGGACCGCGCCAGCTTTGTCGCGAAATTCGGTGGGGTGTTCGAACATTCAGCGTGGATCGCCGAACGCGCCTATGACCTTGAACTGGGGCCCGCGCATAACTCTGTCGCGGGGATACATAATGCTTTGGCGCGGATGTTCCGGTCGGCGACGCGGGCGGAACGCTTGGGCGTGCTAACCGCGCACCCCGATCTGGCGGGCAAGTTGGCGGCGGCTAAACGGCTGACGGCTGAAAGCACGCAAGAACAAGCCAGCGCCGGGCTGGACGCCTTGACCGATGCCGAGCGCGCCCGCTTCGAGACGTTGAACAGCCAATACGTCGCGAAACACGGGTTTCCCTTTATCATCGCGGTGAAGGATCACGATAAGGACGGCATCCTGCGCCAGTTCGAGACCCGCATCGCCAACGCAACCGAAGATGAATTTACCACCGCATGCGCACAGGTCGAACGGATCGCACGGTTGCGGCTGGAGGATATGCTATGACCTATGCCTTCCCCCCCGGCGGTCTGCCGGACCAGACTGTCTCTCCTGAAAGCACGGCTGTGTTCACCGACGCCTACGCAGTGATCCCTGCTTCGGTGCAGCGGGACATCGTAACCAGCTTGCTGCCCGGATGGGTGAACACACGCGCTTGGGTGCTGGCGCGGCCGCTGACCGGATTTGCCGAAACCTTCGCGCAATACGCGGTAGAGCTTGCCCCCAAGGGTGGCAGCGACACGCCCGAGCCGGACGCGCAGGCGCAAGCGGTCTTGTTCGTGGCCACAGGCCGCGCGCGGTTGACGCTGGACGGGCAGGGGTATGATCTTGTGGCAGGGTCTTACGCCTATATTCCCCCTGCGGCCAAATGGACGCTTTGGAACACCGGCGATACGCCTTGCGGCTTGCACTGGGTACGCAAGCGCTATGTGCCCGTGGACGGCTTGGATGCGCCGGAGGCATTCGTGACCCATGACGACGCAGTCGCGCCGATTGCCATGCCCGATACCGATGGCGCTTGGGCGACCCAGCGTTTCGCGGACCCAGGCGACCTGCGCCACGACATGCACGTTAATATCGTGACCTTCCAACCGGGCGGGCGCATCCCTTTCGCAGAGACCCATGTGATGGAACACGGGCTTTACGTCATTCAGGGCACGGCGGATTATTTGCTGAACCGCGACTGGGTGCCGGTTGAAGCGGGTGATTTCATGTGGCTGCGTGCTTTTTGTCCGCAGGCCTGTATTGCAACGGGGCAAGAACCCTTCCGTTATCTGCTGTATAAGGATGTGAACCGCCACATGCCGCTGTCGCTATGAGCCCGCGCGAGATCACCGTTCAGCCCCTGACCGCAGATGCCTTCGCCCCTTTCGGTGAAGTGCTGGACGCGTCGGGCGCGCCGGACCGGATCATCAACGCGGGGCTTTGTGGGCGGCACCATGATCTGGCAAAGCTGGATTTCGGGCCCGACGGACGCGCGGGCATCAGCATCTTCAACGCGCAGGCCCGTAGTCTGCCGTACCAGTTGGACCTGCTTGAACGGCACCCCGAAGGGTCGCAAGCCTTCCTGCCGCTAACGGGCGCGCCGTTTCTTGTGATTGTGGCACCCGACGAGGGCGATACCCCCGGCACACCGCTGGCGTTCTTGACGGCACCGCATCAAGGCGTGAACTTTCACCGCGGGACATGGCACGGCGTGCTTACCCCTTTGGCAGAGCCCGGGCTTTTCGCCGTGGTGGACCGCATCGCCACCAGCCCCAACCTTGACGAATACCCGCTGGACCCGCCTTATGTGATCAAGGGGTAAACCCCCCAGATAATCGGATCGCACAAATAGCGGCCAGCGATCAACAAGGGACATTTGATATGACACGCCACGCCATCGGCACGCCGGAACAACTGCGCGACCCCAATTACATGCCGCCGCTGTATCGCGCTATTCCTCTGGGTGTTCAGCACGTGCTGGCGATGTTCGTGTCCAATGTCACCCCCGCCATCATCATCGCGGGCGCGGCGGGCTTTGGGTTCGGGTCGAACTCGCCCGACTTTCCCGAACTGCTGTACCTGATCCAGATGTCGATGCTGTTTGCCGGTGTCGCGACGCTGCTGCAAACGCTGACGCTGGGGCCTGTCGGGGCAGGGCTGCCGATTGTGCAGGGCACGTCTTTCGCGTTCATTCCCATCATGATCCCTCTGGTGGCGGGCAAGGGTGTGGACGGGCTTGCCGCGCTGTTCGGAGGGGTTGTGATCGGCGGTATGTTCCACGCCTTTCTGGGGCTGTTCATCGGCAAGATCCGATTTGCGCTGCCGCCGCTTGTCACGGGGCTGGTGGTCACGATGATCGGTCTGGCGCTGGTCAAGGTGGGGATCCAATACGCTGCCGGTGGTGTGCCCGCGATTGGCACGCCTGCCTATGGCAGCCTGCTGAACTGGTCGGCCGCGCTGGTGGTGATCTTTGTCACATTGGGGATCAAGTTTTTCACCCGCGGAATGCTGTCGATCTCGGCTGTGCTGATCGGCTTGATCGTGGGGTATATCTATGCGTTGGCCGTGGGGATGCTCAGCTTTGGCGACATCAGCGGGTCGTGGTCACGCTCTGCCGCCTTTGCGCTGCCCAATCCGCTGAAATACGGGTTCGGGTTTTCGGCAGCGGCGATCATCGGCTTTTGTCTGATGGCGTTTATCTCGGCGATTGAAACCGTGGGTGACGTCGCCGGGATCACAAAGGGCGGCGCGGGCCGTGAGGCGACCGACCGCGAAATCCAGGGCGCGACCTATGCCGACGGGATCGGGTCCGCCGTCGCCGGTCTTTTTGGGGGGCTGCCCAACACATCCTTCAGCCAGAACGTCGGCCTGATCGCCATGACAGGCGTCATGAGCCGCCACGTCGTCACCGTCGGCGCGCTGTTCCTGATCCTCTGCGGGCTGGTCCCCAAGGTCGGCGGCGTGATCCGCACCATCCCGATCGAGGTTTTGGGCGGCGGGGTTATCGTGATGTTCGGCATGGTCGTGGCCGCTGGCATGTCGATGTTGTCCGACGTGGACTGGAACCGCCGCAATATGGTGATCTTTGCCATCTCGATCTCGATCGGTCTGGGGCTTCAGCTGGAACCCGGCGCGGTGCAACACCTGCCCGACACGGCCAAGATCCTGCTGACCAGCGGTCTGCTTCCCGCGGCCCTGATTGCTATTGTACTGAACCTGCTTCTGCCCGAAGAACTGGCAGAGGAATCAACCGAGGAAGTCTCGGGCGGGTTGTCAGGCAGTTCTAAGGGTAAACTGCCGCATACACCCAAGACGCTACACTAAGGAGCCACCCCATGTACGATATGGCCGCCATTGGCGCTTGGATCGAGTTTGCGGTTCGCTGGGTGCATGTCATCACGGCCATCGCGTGGATCGGGTCGTCGTTCTACTTTATCGCGCTGGATCTGGGCCTGCACCGCGACCGCAACCTCAAAACCGGCGCGGACGGGGAAGAATGGCAGGTCCACGGCGGCGGGTTCTATCACGTGCAGAAATATCTGGTGGCCCCCGCGCAGATGCCCGACGATCTGATCTGGTTCAAATGGGAAAGCTATTCGACGTGGCTCTCCGGCTTTGCCTTGCTGATCTTGGTCTACTACCTCGGGGCGGAATTCTATCTTGTCGATCCCACTGTCGCAGAACTGGCGAACTGGCAGGCCGTGGGGATTTCCCTTCTGTCGCTCGGCTTTGGTTGGCTGGTCTACGACCAGATCTGCAAAAGCAAATTCGGCGATAACAACACACGGCTGATGATCGGCCTCTATGTGATCCTTGTGGGGATGGCCTATTTCTATACCTCGGTCTTTTCGGGGCGTGCAGCGTTGCTGCATCTGGGCGCGTTCACCGCGACGATCATGTCGGCGAACGTGTTCTTCATTATCATGCCGAACCAGCGGATCGTGGTGGCCGACCTCAAGGCGGGGCGGGTGCCGGATGCGAAATACGGCAAGATCGCCAAACAGCGCAGCACACATAATAACTATCTGACCTTGCCGGTCATCTTCCTGATGCTCAGCAACCACTACCCGCTGGCCTTCGCGTCGGAAATGAACTGGCTGATTGCGGCACTGGTGTTTCTGATGGGGGTCACGATCCGCCATTACTTCAACAGCCTGCACGCGCGTCAGGGCAATCCGACATGGACATGGGCGGTCACCGCGCTGTTGTTCGTCACGATCATGTGGCTGTCGACCGCGCCGATGTTCCGCAGCGTCGAGCCGGAAAAGGCCACCGGCCCCGCACTGCGCTTTGCCCAGGCCGAAGGGTTTGACCGGGTGCATGATATCGTGCGCGGTCGGTGCAGCATGTGTCATGCGGCAGAGCCCGCGTGGGACGGGCTGCTTTGGCCGCCGAAATCCATCCGGCTTGAGACAGAACATCAGATCGCCAGCGCGGCCAGACAGATTTATTTGCAAGCGGGTGTGACCGATGCGATGCCCCCTGCCAACTTAAGCCATATGCAGGCCAGCGAACGCGCCGAGATCGTCGCCTGGTTCAATGCAGCCACACAGGATTAACCTCGCCGACGAGCGTTAACCATCCGTATTCGCGGCTTTCAGAATCGCGCGCCTCTATGCTAGGTCTAGCCGCATGGCGCATCCAAACCCCAATATAAGCGAAAATCGCCCGGTGATCCGGCAGCTCGACGACTCGGCGATTAACCGTATCGCCGCCGGAGAGGTCGTTGAACGCCCTGCCTCTGCGGTCAAGGAACTGGTCGAGAACGCAATTGATGCAGGCGCGCGCCAAATCACGGTGGAGTATGCCGATGGTGGCAAGACCCTGATCCGCGTCACCGACGACGGCTGCGGCATCGCCGCGGACGATCTGACGCTGGCGCTGTCCCGGCACGCGACCTCGAAGATTGACGGAACGGACCTACTGAACATCCACACCTTCGGTTTTCGCGGTGAAGCATTGCCCTCGCTTGGGGCTGTCGGGCGGCTGACTATTTGCAGCCGCGTGGCTGGGCAAGACGGGGCCGAGATTACGGTCAACGGCGGTGTGACCGGCCCTGTGCGCCCTGCTGCGCTGAATGGTGGCACCGTCGTCACCCTGCGCGATCTCTTCTTTGCCACGCCCGCACGGTTGAAATTCCTGCGCACCGATCGCGCCGAGGCGCAGGCGATCTCTGACATCATCAAGCGGCTGGCGATGGCGGAACCCTTCGTGCGTTTCACCCTGCGCGATGTGTCCGGCGACGGACCGGGCCGCGAGGTGTTTCGCGCCGAGGCCGAACAGGGCGATATGTTCGCCGCGCTGCACGGGCGTTTGGCGCAGGTGTTGGGGCGCGAGTTTGCTGAAAACGCGCTGGCCATCGATGCCGAACGCGAAGGGCTGCACCTGACGGGCTATGCGGCGCTGCCGACCTATTCGCGCGGCTCTGCCGTGACGCAATACCTGTTTGTGAACGGGCGTCCCGTCCGTGACAAGCTGCTGGTGGGGGCGTTGCGCGGGGCCTATTTCGACCTGCTGAGCCGTGACCGCCATCCCGCCGCCGCGCTGTTTGTCGATTGCGATCCCAGGCTTGTGGATGTCAACGTCCACCCGGCCAAATCCGAAGTGCGCTTTCGCGATCCCGGACTGGCGCGTGGGTTGATCGTATCGGCGCTGCGCCATGCGCTGGCGGATGCGGGGCACCGTGCCTCGACCACCGTGGCGAATGCGACTTTGGGGGCGATGCGCCCCGAACAGCCCGGTGCGCGGGTGTATCAGATGGACCGCCCCTCGCTTGGTGCGCGCAGCGCTTCCTATCAGGCGCAAGCGCCCGAGCCCGGCTTTGCCGAAACCGCCGGCATGTGGGGCCGTGTTGAAACGCCCCCCCAGTACGAGGCTGGCGGCGCTGACGTCCAGACCCACGACACTCAGACCCATGACGCACACACTCCCGCCGCCGAACCCGCGCCGGACTTCCCCCTCGGGACCGCGCGGGGGCAGGTGCACGAGAATTATATCATCGCACAGACGGCGACGGGCATGGTCATCGTGGACCAGCACGCGGCGCATGAACGACTGGTCTATGAAAAGCTGAAACGCCAGATGGCCGAAAACGGTGTCGCGGCGCAGGCCTTGCTGATCCCCGAGATCGTGGATCTGTCAGCGTCGGACTGCGCGCGGCTGCTTGAGGTCGCGGAAGACCTCGCGCGGTTTGGACTGGGGATCGAAGCCTTTGGCGGCAGTGCCATTGCCGTGCGCGAAACGCCCGCGATCCTTGGCACAGTGGACGCCAAGGCGATGGTGCTGGATATCCTTGATGAGCTCGCGGATCAGAACGAAAGCAACACGTTACAGGCCCGGATCGAGGCGATCCTCAGCCGTGTGGCCTGTCACGGTTCCATCCGCTCGGGCCGCTGGATGCGGGGCGAGGAAATGAACGCGCTGCTGCGCGAGATGGAGGCGACGCCCCATTCCGGCCAGTGCAACCACGGCCGCCCCACCTATGTCGAGTTGAAGTTGAGCGATATCGAACGTCTGTTCGGGCGCACATGATCCAGCTTGGCGGTGAAACCTACGCGCTGACAGACCCTGCCATGCTGCTGCTGATTGGCGGCGGGGGCGTGGTCTTGCTGGTGCTGATCCTGTTGGTGATGGCGGTGCGTGCGGCGGGGCGGTCGGCGCGGGTGGCGGCCCCGCTGGCGCGCCAGATGCAGATACTGGGCGGCCATGTGCAACAGCTTGGCATGGGGCAGGAACAGCTGCGCGGCGGCTTGCAAACCGTGTCGGATACCCAAGCCAATGCGCAGGCCCAGATGGTGCAAAGCATCGAGGCCCGCATGGCCCATGTTCAGCAGCAAATGCAGGACCGGCTGGCCGAGAACGCGGCCCGCTCTGCACGGTCCTTGGCAGAGATGCAGGAACGCATGAGCGCGACACTTCACGGTTCCAGCAAGCAGACGACGACCAGCCTGACCCAGCTACAGGAACGGCTGGCCGCGATTGACAAGGCGCAGGACAATATCACCAAACTGTCGGGCGACGTGTTGTCGCTGCAGGATATCCTGAGCAACAAACAGACCCGTGGCGCATTCGGTGAAATCCAGCTGCACGATATCGTCTCCAAGGCGCTGCCAAGTGACAGTTACACAATGCAGGCGACGCTTTCCAACGGCAGGCGCGCGGATTGCCTGATCCACCTGCCGAACCCGCCCGGCCCGATCGTGATCGACAGTAAATTCCCGCTTGAAGCCTATGAAGCCCTACGTCGTGCCAAGACGGAATACGAGGTTAAGGATGCCGCCCGCGCCATGCGGGTTGCGGTCAAGTCGCATATTCAGGCGATCACCACGAAATACATCATCGAGGGCGAGACCGCGGATGGCGCGCTGATGTTCCTGCCCTCGGAAGCCGTCTATGCCGAGCTGCATGCGAACTTCCCTGAACTCGTCCGCGAAGGCTTTGATGCGCGGGTCTGGATCGTTTCGCCGACCACCTGCATGGCAACGCTGAATACGATGCGCGCGATCCTCAAGGATGCGCGGATGCGGGAACAGGCAGGGGCCATCCGGAAAACGCTCAAGATGCTGCACCGCGATGTCGAGATCGTGGTCGAACGTGTGGGCAAGCTGAACACCCATTTCGGGCAGGCCCGTGCTGATCTTGAAGGTTTGGGCACGGCCGCTGAACGCGCGGGTAAACGTGCGGCAAAACTGGATAATTTCGATTTCGAAGAACTGTCAGAGCAGGATAATCGCGTTGTGCCGCTTTCGCGCCCTGACAAACGGCCCTGACGGGCTATCTAAGCGAGGAGCCACGACAAGGGTGTCACAAAAAGTCGTAGTTAGTGTCTGATTAACTGCAACTCATGTACCGTCCAGCCCGTGTATCACCGAAAGTGCCGATACAAACCTGACAGACTGGAAATTCTCGCCTTATGCCATTTGAAGCCATCGACCCGCCACAGAACACCTCTTTGGCAGGCCACCGAAAGATTGCCGTCATCGGCGCGGGTATTTCCGGCATGGGGGCGGCGCATATGCTGGGCGACGACCATCAGGTGACCTTGTTCGAAAGCTGCCCCCGTCTGGGTGGCCACGCGCGCACGAAGATGGCGGGCAAGAACGGCGACCAGCCTGTAGATACGGGCTTTATCGTGTTCAACTACGCCAATTATCCCAACCTCGCCGCGCTGTTCAAAGAGCTCGACGTGCCGGTGATCAAATCCAACATGAGCTTTGGGGCCTCCATCGATGGGGGGCGGTTGGAATACGGGCTGATGACGCTGGATTCGATTTTCGCGCAGCGGCGCAATGCGCTGAATCCGAAATTCCTGCGTATGTTGACCGATATCGTGCGGTTCAACAGCACGGCGACCAAGCTGGCGCAAGACCGTACGCTGACCATCGCGGGGTTCTTGGACAAGCTTGGCGCGGGTGAATATTTTCGCAAATACTACCTGACGCCGCTGTCGGGCGCGATCTGGTCGACGCCGGTGGACAAGATCATGGATTTTCCCGCCTATTCCATGATCGACTTCTTCGAGAACCACGCCTTGCTGAGCCACACAGGCCAGCACCAGTGGTATACGGTTGAGGGCGGGTCCCAGGAATATGTGAACCGTCTGGGGGCATCGCTGACAGCCAAGGGCGTCGACATTCGCCTTGGCACGCCGGTGCAATCCGTCCGCCGCACGCCCTTGGGCGCAGAGGTGAAAACCCATGGCGTGGAATGGGAAGCCTTTGACGAGGTCGTCTTTGCGAGCCATTCCGATGATACGCTTGCCCTTCTGGCCGACCCAAGCGCGGCAGAGCGTGCGGCCTTGGGCGCGGTGAAATACCAGCCCAACGACGTGGTGCTACATGCCGATGCCTCTGTTATGCCCAAGCTGCGCAAGACCTGGGCCTCGTGGATCTATGCCGAGGATAAGGGCCAAAAGTCCGACCGGATCGACCTGACCTACTGGATGAACTCGCTGCAACCGATCCCGATGGACGACCCGCATTTTGTGACGCTCAATACCAAGCGCCCGATCCGCGAAGAGCTGATCTATGATCAGGTCACCCTGCGCCATCCGGTCTATGATCTGGGCGCGCTGGCCGCACAAGAGCAGGTGCGCGCCTTCAACGGCACGCAGAATACCTGGTTCTGCGGCGCTTGGATGAAGCATGGCTTCCACGAGGACGGGCTCTCTAGCGCGGTTGACGTGGTGCAGGGGCTGCGGGCCAAGGCAAAGGTCGCACTGGCCGCAGAATGAGCGCCGGCGTCGATCATATCCGTGGTGTGACCTATCATGGGCGCAAGGGGGCGGTCGAAAACAGCTTTCGCTATTCGGTCGATTACGTGGTTCTGGATGCAGAGGCATCGCTGCAAACACCAGCGTTGTTCGGGCGCAACCGCGGGGCCGTGACGTCGCTGTGGGACGAAGACCACGGCGGCACCAAAGGCGCGGGTCGCGGGGCCGCGTGGGTGCGCGATGTTCTGGCACAGCACGAGGTCACGGGCGTCGCGCGGATAGAGCTGATGGCGCAACCGCGCGTCCTGGGGCATGTGTTCAACCCTGTCAGCTTTTGGCTGTGCCACCGCGCGGACGAGGCGCTGATCGCCGTGATATCAGAGGTATCGAATACCTTCGGTGACCGGCACAGCTATCTATGCCACCACGATGACCTGCGCCCGATCACGGCCACTGATCATCTGCACGCGACCAAGATTTTCCACGTATCGCCATTTCAGCCGGTCGAAGGGGGATACAGTTTTCGCTTTGATATCCGCGCCGACCGTATCGGTGTCTGGATCGATTATACCCAGTCCGAAGGGGGCTTGATCGCCACCCTGACGGGCCGTCGTGGCCCTCTCACGAACCGGGCAATCCTGTGGTCGCTGCTGCGGCGTCCCTTCGGGGCGCGGCGGGTGTTGGCCTTGATCCACTGGCAGGCGCTAAAGCTGTGGTGGAAGGGCGGCGGCTATCGCCCGCGTCCTGAACCGCCAGTGAAAGACGTGTCGGGCACGTGACCCGTTCGGCACATCAACTGCCTGCCTATGCGCTGTTTGCGTCGCTTCTGGCGGCGGCGGGGCTGCCGATTTATATTCACGCGCCCAAGTTCTTTGTTGATGAATACGGGGTGTCTCTCGGGGCTTTGGGCACGGTGCTTTTTGCGCTGCGCCTGTTGGATGTGGTGCAGGACCCGTTGCTGGGGCGGCTATCGCAAGCCTTGCGTCACAGGCGTGGCACGGCTGTCGCAGTCGGTGTCGCCCTGATGGCTGTATCGATGTTTGCCCTGTTTGCAGTGCCGCCCCTGCTGCCGCCGCTGATGTGGTTCGCGCTGACACTGACGGGGGTGTTTTCGGCGTTCAGCTTTCTGACGATCTGCTTTTACGCGCAAGGGGTCGCCAAAGCCGCGCTGCTGCCCGGACGCGGGCATCTGGTGCTGGCGCGCTGGCGCGAGACGGGGGCGTTGCTGGGTGTCTGCGCGGCCTCGGTACTGCCTGTGATGCTGGGGCTGGTGATGGGGGCCCCGTTTACAGGGTTTGCCATCGGTTTTGCCGCGCTTGGTCTGGGCAGCGTTTTTGCCATGCGGGGCGAATGGCGCGGCGCGGATATCGCGGGGCCGACGGGGATCGGCGTGGTCCTGCGCGATCCGATTGCCCGTCGGTTGCTGCTGATCGCGCTGTTCAATGCGGCCCCTGTCGCGGTCACATCTACGTTATTTCTGTTCTACGTCGAAAGCGTGCTGCGTGCCCCGGGGTGGGCGGGGGCGCTGCTGTTGCTCTTCTTTCTTTCGGCTGCGGTAGCCGCCCCGTTGTGGGGCAAGCTGGCAGAGCGTTTCAGCCCCAAACCCGTCCTGCTGTCCGCAATGGGCTTGGCGATCCTTGTGTTTGCAGGGACTTTGCTGCTGGGGGCGGGGGATGTGGCGTGGTTCGTGCTGGTCTGCATCGCCTCTGGCGCGGTGCTGGGGGCCGACCTGACACTGCTGCCCGCGATGTTCTCCGCGCGGATGGCGGTGGTCGCCCCGCAGGCCGCCGAGGGGTTCGGGCTGTGGTCGCTGGTGTCGAAATTCGCCCTTGCCTTCGCGGCGATAACGCTACTTCCCACCCTGCAGGCGTCCGGCTTTGACAGCGGTACGACGGGCAATGGACCGGTGGCAATCTCGACGCTCATATGGCTCTATGCTGGCGTGCCTTGCGGGCTCAAGCTGTTGGCCATCGGTTTTCTGGCCGCCACGCCGATGCAAAAGGATGATGAAGAATGATGGACATGTTGCAGTTTGCTCTGGGGGCCGCAGTGGTGGCCGCAATCTGGCTGGCGCGGCGGCGGATCACCGATTTCCCTGCGCAAAAGCCGTCGGATTATGCGGATGACTACACCGTATTTGACATGAGGAAACATCTGGACGGGGCCATGGTCTGCGAAGGCGTAATCTTTGGCCCCGCGGGGCGGGTCACCAGCAGTTTCGTGGCAGATTTCAACGTGACATGGGACGGCGACACCGCATGTATTGAAGAACATTTCGTCTATGACGACAACACGACCCAAGACCGCACATGGACGATCACATTGGGCGAGACGGGGCATTTCACCGCCACCGCCCCGGACGTCAAAGGCACGGCCAAGGGCCGCAACGTCGGTGCGACGGTGCAATCGAAATACACCATCAGGCTGCCCGATGACGTGGGCGGGCACCTGCTGAATACCGTGGACTGGATGTATCTGACCGGCGATGGCACGATCATCAACCGCAGTCAGTTCCGAAAATTTGGGGTGAAGGTGGCCGAATTGGTCGCCACCATCCGCAGAAAGGACGCAGCATGACCGAATGGACAGGAAAACGCTATTGGCTGATCGGGGCGAGCGCCGGACTGGGCGAAGCACTGGCACATAAGCTGGGCCGACTGGGGGCCGAGGTCATCGTCTCTGCCCGGTCTGAAGACGAGCTGGCGGCGCTGGTCGATGAACTGCCCGTTTCGGCAAGCTACCAGACCATCGACGTGCAGGATATCGACAGCATCCGCGCGGCGGTCAAGGCCGTCGGGCCGGTGGATGGCGTTGTCTATCTGGCGGGGGCCTATTGGCCCTTTGGGGCCCAGGAGTGGGAGCCGGAGCATGCGACCACAATGATCGATGTAAACCTCACCGGGCTGGTGCGCGTGATGGGCGAAGTGGTGCCCGATATGGTCAAGCGCGACGCGGGCCACATCGTGATCACCTCTAGTCTGACGGCCTATCGCGGGCTGCCAAAGTCTATTGGCTATACGGCGTCCAAGGCGGGCACCCTGTCCTTGGCGGAATGTATGCACGCCGACCTGCGCAAGACCGGCGTGAAAGTTCAGGTGATCAACCCCGGTTTCATCCGCACGCAGCTGACCGACAAGAACGACTTCAAGATGCCCTTTTTGATGGAGCCCGAGGCCGCTGCGCAGCAAGTGGTCGAGCATATGAGCGGCAGCAGCTTTAAGAAAAGCTTCCCCTTCGGGTTCTCACTTTTCTTCCGGTTGGCGCAGTTCCTGCCCGACGGCATCTACTACCGTCTATTCGGGTGAGTTGACCGGGCGGGTGATCCGCCCGATCTGACCGCGTCACACGGCGGCGCTGTGTTCTTTAAACAGCGCACGGGCCCGCGCCCAGACGGGCGAGGCATCTTCCGCCAGTGCCAAGAGCGTCGACAGTAGCTGCGCGGCGTAGTCTTCAGAGCTTTCCAGCGGCAGCATCGACGGCAGGTTGTCAATCGCGGTGACATCCAAAGGTGGGGTGTCATGCACGCGTAACGCGGGCTCTTCCCATGTGGTCGCGCGGTCATAGACCGGCACGGGGTTGAAGTCGCTGTCGGGATCGCAGGCGATATCGCCGATCACCCGCAGCGCGCGATCCCTGTCCAGCGCGCTTTTGGGCACGAAAACCGGTGTCTGCGGTCCCGCCAGAATGCAGTTGAAAAACAGCACATGCTGCAAAATCTCGGGGAAGGGGCCGCCGTGGGCGGTCTCCTTCATATCCCATCCGGTGACCTTGATCCCCAGACGGCTGCAAAGATCGGCGGCACCGCTGCCCACCCGACCAAGTGCGCCGATGACCAAAGCGTCGGGCGTGGCGAGCCCGTCGATCTCTGCCGCCAGGTCGCGGGTCAGCGCATCGGCGTTGGGGTAGGGGGTGATGGGGGCGACAGCTTGCCCACGGGTTTGGGCGGCCCAGCATTTGACGGCCACCGCCGCCCCCGCGAACCCTGCCCAATAGCCAAAGGCGGCGACGCGTCGGCCTGTCTCGTCGGTCAGATACTCAAGGTCCAGCAAGGTGCCGCCGCCCGCCTTGAAACGTTGTAACAGGATACGCCCCGCTGATTGGCCCTTGTAGGCGTGACCGAACATGATGTGCCGGTGCACCAGCGGTGTGCCGTCCTCTGGCAGTTCCTTCAGGCCAAAGATGATCGCATCGGCGGG
>NZ_DGMH01000022.1:519-955 GCF_002388305.1 Sulfitobacter sp. UBA4523 | reverse complement strand
GCTGATCGCATCGGCGGGCGCGTCGGGCCAGCTGTTCTGTAGGGCGATGGTGCAGCCCGTGGCCGCATAGGCATCGGTCGCGATCACGCGGCTGTCCGAGGCTTCGACGGTGACGCGAAACCCCTGCGCCATCAACGCGGTAACCCCTTCGGGTGTGATGCCGACGCGGGTTTCATTGTCGCGCTGTTCGGCGCGGACCCATAGATGTGGTGCGGTCATAGCATCCCCTTGTCTTTCACCGCTGCCACGCTGGCGCGGGCGGTCATCTGCTGCATGAATGTCGTGATCTTGGGGTAGGCCGCCGTATCCACGCCGTCGCCCTCAAGCCAGTTGCACACGACGAACAGGTAGGGATCGGCTAGGCTGAAATCCTCGCCCAACACATAGGGCCCGCGCAGGATATCGCTTTCGACAAAATCGGCACAGGCGGCCATGG
>NZ_DGMH01000022.1:0-341 GCF_002388305.1 Sulfitobacter sp. UBA4523 | reverse complement strand
TGGTCGAGGCGAGGTAGTACATCGCGCTGCGCATCTGGGCGGCGGCGGTCGGGTCCGTGGGGACCAGCCCGGCTTTGGGCGCAATGGCAGCGACATAGTCCAGCAGCGCACCGGTTTCGGTCAGGATCGTATTATCCTCAAGCCGCAGCGCAGGCACGCGTCCCTTGGGGTTGATCGCCAGATATTCGGGTTTCGTCTGCTCTGCCGTGGCGAAATCGACGCGCACCGGCTGATAGGGCAGAGCGGCTTCTTCGATGGCAATCGCCACCGCGACAGAGATGGTTCCGGGCGTAAAATAAAGCGTAAGCATCGTTTTGCCTTTCAGATATGGGTCTGCGCGA
>NZ_DGMH01000015.1:37942-38100 GCF_002388305.1 Sulfitobacter sp. UBA4523 | reverse complement strand
TTGGTCATGAAGCCCGATTCCACAGTATCCACCACGGTTTTCTCGAGCGTCTCGGCAAAGCGTGTCAGCTCGGCGTTGCCATCCAGCTTGCCGCGGTGCTTCAGCCCGCCGGTCCATGCGTAGATCGACGCGATGGAGTTGGTCGAGGTTTCCTCGCC
>NZ_DGMH01000015.1:30207-37656 GCF_002388305.1 Sulfitobacter sp. UBA4523 | reverse complement strand
TGCAGGCCCAGACATAGCCGCCGTTCCACTTCATCGCGCAGGCGACCATGTCGTCGATCAAACGGTGTTCGTAGGTAATGCCCGCAGCTTTGAATTTATCTTCGAACTCGGTCTCGTAGATGTGCTGGAACAGCTCAAGGAAGCGGCCGTCATACTGCTTGAGGATCGTGTTCTTGGTGCTCAGATACACCGGCCAGCCCAGGTTCAAACCGTAGTTCAGCGAGGCGCGGGCGAAGTCGATGATGGATTTATCAAGGTTGTACATCCCCATCACGACACCGGCGTCGGGGGCGTCGAACAGCTCGCGTTCAATCTCTGTCCCGTCTTCGCCGACGAATTTCAGGGTCAGCTTGCCCTTGCCGGGAAATTTGAAATCGGTCGCTTTATACTGGTCGCCATAGGCATGACGGCCCACGACAATCGGCTTGGTCCAACCGGGCACAAGGCGGGGGACGTTCTTACAGATGATCGGCTGGCGGAAAATCACGCCGCCCAGAATGTTACGGATCGTCCCGTTAGGGGAGCGCCACATCTCTTTCAGGCCGAATTCCTCGACCCGTGCCTCGTCAGGGGTGATGGTCGCGCATTTGACGCCAACGCCGTATTCCTTGATCGCATGGGCCGCGTCTATGGTGATCTGGTCGTTGGTCTCGTCGCGGACCTCCATCCCCAGATCGTAATATTTCAGATCCACATCGAGATAGGGAAGGATCAGCTTTTTCTTAATGAAATCCCACATGATGCGGGTCATCTCATCACCGTCGAGCTCAACGATCGGGTTTTCCACTTTGATCTTGGTCATCATCTGCGGTCCTTTGAAATGATACTGACACCCGCATAGCCTATTCAGGCATGAATGCCTAGTCGGTATGCGATGGTATACTGAAAAGAGTTGCGCAGCTTAGCCCATATCATCGCGCTGCGACAGGCGTGTGACACGCGTGGTGGGGGATGATGGGTAGAGGGGGCGGGCAGTTAGCTCCGCGCGGCAAACCATGCAGAGACACGGGCGCGGGCAAACTCCCAAAGACCCGGCGCGCCGGTCTGGATTTTGCGGCCCACTTTTTCCACGAATTGCGCTTCGGTCACGTTGTATTCAACCCAGCTGCCGCCGCCCGCCGCGAGGTTCTGCATCGGGGGCTGGAAGCGGTCCAGCGATTTCGCAAAGCGGGCTGTGGGGGTCTCATTGGCTTCGAACTCTTCCCAGGTCGCGCGAAGATCGTCTCGCAAGTCGTTGGGAAGGATGCCAAAAATACGATCAGCGGCAAGCTGTTCCTGCGCTTCCATATCGGCAGTGTCGTAGCTGCCGAAAATCGGGTTGTCGCCTGCGTCAATCTCTACCAAATCATGCAGGATCAGCATCTTGATCACGCGGGTGATGTCGACATCGGGGCCCGCCTGATCCGCCAGCACCAGCGCATAAAGCGTCAGGTGCCAGCTGTGTTCAGCCGAGTTTTCGGCCCGCGACGCATCGCAAAGCAACGTCCCGCGTGTGACCGACTTGAGCTTGTCCGCTTCGTTCAGAAAGGCGATCTGCTGCTCAAGTCTGGTGGTCATACGTCAGCTTTCCTTTGCACGGTGCGCGGCAAGCGCCTTGGCCATAAAGTCACGCCCCTGTGCGGCGGCAAGCCGCGTGCGGATCGCCGTGACAAAGGCTTCTTCCATCGTCTGCGACGACGCGCCCAGAACAGCAGCGACTTCCATAAAAAGCCGCTCCTGTCCGGTTTCGCGTTGGACCGCCAGACATTCTTCGGCCATTTGGTTGGCCAGTTCGACGACTGTCGGATCCGCCATTAGCGGGTTGTCTCCGTCAGGCGGCGCTTCACGTAGTCTGTGGTAGAGGTAATTAGCGTCTCCATATGCGGCTCTTCAAAGAAGTGGCCGGCACCCTCGATCTCTTGGTGGGTGATGGTGATGCCTTTCTGCTCGTGCAACTTGTTCACGAGGTTCACGGTATCTGCGGGTGGTGCCACACGGTCAGCGGTCCCGTTGATCACCAGACCGGAGGCCGGGCAGGGTGCGAGGAAGCTGAAGTCATACATATTCGCAGGTGGTGCGACAGAGATGAAGCCCGTGATCTCGGGGCGGCGCATCAGCAGTTGCATCCCAATCCATGCGCCAAACGAGAAACCGGCAACCCAGCAATGCTTGGAGTTGTTGTTCATTGATTGCAGGTAATCCAGTGCCGATGCCGCATCGGAGAGTTCACCAACCCCCTGATCGTATTCACCCTGGCTCCGGCCCACGCCGCGGAAATTGAAGCGCAGAACGGTGAAACCCATATTGTAGAAGGCATAGTGCATATTATACACGACCTTATGGTTCATCGTCCCGCCGAATTGTGGATGCGGGTGGAGCAGAATGGCGATGGGTGCGTCGCGTTCTTTTTGTGGATGGTAGCGGCCTTCGAGGCGGCCTTCGGGTCCGGGAAAAATAACCTCGGGCATGAGCGTCCCTGCTTGGGGTTCTAAGTGCAGCGGAATAGTTGACGAATTCGCTAGGGCAGTTTAGAACGGTTCTAACTTGTGTGATCCCCGTTTCTGGGGGTCAGACTTTGCGTTTAGGCATTTCAGGCGTCGTCGTCAATCAAACAGGCGCTTATAGGGAAGGGAACACTGCGATGAAGCTGTCAACCAAGGGGCGGTATGCGATGGTCGCTTTGGCCGATATAGCGCTTCAGCCTGCGGATCGTCTGGTCAATCTGGGCGATATCGCGACGCGTCAGTCTATTTCCCTGCCGTACCTAGAGCAGCTTTTCGTCAAGCTGCGCCGGGCCGAGCTGGTGTCGTCGGTGCGTGGTCCGGGCGGCGGCTACCGCTTGGGGCGGCCCGCGTCGGACATTCGCGTTGCCGATATTCTGGCGGCGGTCGATGAAAAGGTCGATGCGATGCATGTGGGGGCAGGTGCCTCTGGCGGGTCATCGGGCAGCCGGGCGCAGTCGCTGACCAACCGCCTGTGGGAGGGGCTGAGCGCACAGGTCTATGTCTTTCTGCACCAGACGCGGCTGTCGGATGTTGTCGCGAACGAGCTTGCCCCCTGTCCGGCGGTGCCGAACCTCTTTGCCATCGTGGACGAGGCGGATGCGGAGTGAGGGACGCTGTCCCTCAGACTCCCTGGGATTTAGGACCATTTGGAAGGTGATGTGAGAGTATATCTTGATCATAACGCGACCACGCCCCTGCGGGCAGAGGCGCGCGCGGCCATGCTGGCGGCGATGGATGTGGCGGGCAACCCGTCCAGCGTTCATGCCGAAGGGCGTGCGGCCAAGATGATGGTCGAGAAGGCACGCGGGCAGGTGGCGGCTTTGGTCGGCTGCGATGTGTCGGAGGTGATTTTCACGAGCGGTGCCACCGAGGCGATTGCGGGGGTGGTGCAGGACGCGGGCAATGTAACCGGCGCAGCCGTGGAGCATGAAGCGGTACGCATCTGGTGCCCGGAGGCCGAGCAATTGCCTGTGGATCGCAATGGTCACGTGGATTTGAACGCGCTGCCGGATGGAGCCTTGGCGGGTAAAACGCTGTTTTTGCAACGTGCCAATAGCGAGACAGGGGTGTTGCAGCCGGAAAGCCTGTTGGACCAGCTGGCGCGGTTGGGCGCGTCGCCCGCAAGCGTCTTTCGCGATGCGGTGCAGGCGGCGGGTAAGCTGTCGGATCTGGGGCGCTGGCGCTCGGATGTGGGGCGTCATGCGTCATTGGCCGTCTCGGCGCATAAGCTGGGCGGCCCCAAGGGCATCGGCGCGCTGATCGCGGGGCCGGAATATACGCCCGGATTGATGCAGCCGATGTTGCGCGGGGGCGGACAGGAACTGGGCCGTCGTGCGGGGACAGAGAACGTCATCGGCATCGCCGGTTTCGGGGCTGCATGCGCTGCCGCAGCGCAGGATTTGGCGGATGGCGTATGGGAACGGGTTGCAGAACTTAGAAATGTTCTAGAGAAGGCTCTTGAGGCTGCGTCAAAGAAGACTATTTTTGTTGGGAAAGATGTGGCGCGTTTGCCGAACACCTCTTGCTTTATCACGCCCGGGTGGCGCGGTGAGACGCAGGTGATGCAGATGGACCTTGCGGGCTTTGCGATCAGCGCGGGGTCTGCGTGCTCTAGCGGTAAGGTGGCGACAAGCCGGGTGTTGACGGCGATGGGGTTTGACGACGCTGAGGCATCCTGTGCCGTGCGCGTATCGCTTGGGCCGGACACCACAGAAGAACAGGTCTTGCGTTTTGCAGACGCCTGGACCGCGAAATTGAAGAAACACGAGGCGCGGGCCGCTTGATGCGCGCCGCCAGTTGAAGGATGAAAAGCATGGATAGCACTTTGGTCAAGGACGACCCGAACACCGGCGTTAAAGAGGGCGTTGATCAGGAAACCGTGGATGCCGTGCGCGAAGTCGGCGGTGCCTATAAATACGGGTGGTCCACAGATATCGAGATGGACTATGCCCCGTTGGGTCTGAACGCCGATATCGTCAAGCTGATCTCGGAGAAGAACGAAGAGCCCGAGTGGATGCTGGAATGGCGTCTGGCCGCCTATGAACGCTGGCTGACCAAGAAAGAGCCGAACTGGGCGATGGTCGACTATCCGGAAATCGACTTTCAGCAGCAGTATTACTATGCGCGTCCGAAATCGATGGCGGAAAAGCCCAAGAGCCTGGATGACGTCGACCCCAAGTTGCTGGAGACCTACAAGAAGCTGGGTATCCCGTTGAAAGAGCAAGCAATTCTGGCGGGCGTCGAAGGCGCAGAGAAGATTGGCGACGAGCCCCGCAAGGTGGCTGTGGATGCGGTTTTTGACTCTGTTTCGGTCGGCACCACCTTCCAGGACGAGCTGAAAAAGGCGGGCGTGATCTTCTGCTCTATCTCCGAGGCGATCCGCGAACACCCCGAGTTGGTCAAGAAATACCTTGGTTCGGTCGTGCCGGTGAATGACAACTTCTATGCGACGCTGAACTCGGCCGTCTTTTCCGATGGGTCGTTCGTGTATGTGCCGCCGGGCGTGCGCTGCCCGATGGAGCTGTCGACCTATTTCCGCATCAACGCGGAAAACACCGGCCAGTTTGAACGCACGCTGATCATTGCCGACAAGGGGTCCTATGTGTCCTACCTTGAAGGCTGTACCGCGCCGCAGCGCGACGAGTCGCAGCTGCACGCCGCGGTGGTTGAAATCATCATCGAGGAAGACGCCGAGGTGAAATATTCGACCGTTCAGAACTGGTACCCCGGTGACGAAGACGGCAAGGGCGGGATCTACAACTTTGTGACCAAACGTGCAGACTGCCGTGGCGACCGTGCCAAGGTGATGTGGACGCAGGTCGAAACCGGCTCTGCTGTGACGTGGAAATACCCGTCCTGCATCCTGCGCGGCGACGATAGCCAGGGTGAGTTCTATTCCATCGCCATCGCCAACAACATGCAGCAGGCCGACACCGGCACCAAGATGATCCACCTGGGCAAGCGCACCAAATCGCGCATCGTGTCCAAGGGGATTTCGGCAGGCAAGGCGCAGAACACTTATCGCGGCTTGGTGACCATGCACCCCAAAGCCAAGGAATCGCGCAATTATACCCAGTGCGACAGCTTGTTGATCGGCGACAAATGCGGGGCCCACACGGTGCCTTACATCGAAGTCAAGAATAACAGCAGCCGGGTGGAGCACGAGGCGACCACATCAAAGGTAGACGACGATCAGCTGTTCTACTGCCGTTCGCGCGGCATGGACGAGGAAGAGGCGGTTGCCCTGGTCGTGAACGGCTTCTGTAAAGACGTGCTTCAGGCGCTGCCGATGGAGTTCGCGATGGAAGCGCAGGCGCTGGTTGCGATCTCGCTTGAAGGGTCCGTGGGGTAATCACGATGATGCGCAAGCTGACATGGGACGTGACCATTGCCGCGCTCGTTTTCTGGGTACTGATGGCGCTGTTTCGCGGGGGCGGGCTGACGCTCGTCGCCTTCGAGAACACGTTCTTCCAGATGCTGATCTTTGCGATGATCTATGCCGCAATCCGTGTGGCCCTGTTGGTGCTGCGCAAGGGGGATGGCGAATGATCACCGTAGGGACCAAAGGCGCAGCGCTCTGATGCAGGCATCGGCGGATACCACTCCCTTGCGCCTGCACTGGTGGAAGGCGGTCCCGAATTTCGGGGACGCCCTCAGCCCTGTGGTGCTCGCCCATGTCGCGGGCCGGCGTGTGGAGCATGCCGGTGTGCGCAAGGCGGAGGTCTGGGCCATCGGGTCGCTTTTGCAGGTGGTCAAGCGCAACTTTAGCGAGGCACAGGATCACCGCCCGGTGATCTGGGGGGCGGGTCTGTTGCATCCGGTGCAGGGGACGGGGTTTGTCGATCATGTCGATATCGCCCTTGTCCGTGGGCCGATCACTGCCGCGCTGCTGGGGTTGGAACTCTCGGAGTTCGGTGATCCCGGTCTGTTGATCAACGCCGTGTGGCCGCAGGACCGCGCGCCCAACGGCAAGATCGGCATCGTGCCGCATCATTCGCTGGTGGATGACCCTGTGTTGCAGGCTCTGATCGCCAGTGACGCGCGGTATCAGCTGATTGACCCGCGCGGGCAAGCGCAGGATGTCTGCGCGGCGATTGCTGCGTGTGATCATGTGTTTGCGTCTTCCTTGCACGGGTTGATCGTGGCTGATGCCTATGGTGTGCCCAACAGCTGGCTGGCCCCGATGGGGCAGTCGCGCTTGAAATATCTGGACTACGCGGCCTCGGTCGGCCGGCCTCTGCGGGCCCCGATCAACGTCGAGGACATCCCGACGGCGGTTCTGCCCGACCCGCTGTCACCGCTTCTCTATCAGGCGGGCATAGATGCCTGCCGCACCGCTCTTTATGACCGTTTTCCCAAAGCCTTACAGGCGGGGAGGGCGGCATGAAATCTTACACCGATGACGGCCCCGCGACGGGGTTTTCATTCACTCAATTCACTGTCATTGCAGCGCCAAAGCGCAAGAAAAGGAACCCATCATGCTGAGCATCAAAGGCCTGAAGGTCAAACTGGAAGAAGAAGACAAGCAAATCCTGAAGGGTGTCGATCTGGAAGTCGAAGCCGGTAAGGTTCACGCGATCATGGGGCCGAACGGGTCCGGTAAATCCACGCTGTCCTATGTGCTGTCGGGCAAAGACGGCTACGAGGTCACCGAAGGCTCCGCCCATCTGGGTGACATCGACCTGCTGGACCTTGAGCCGGAAGAGCGCGCGGCCGCTGGCCTGTTCCTCGCCTTTCAGTATCCCGTTGAAATCCCCGGCGTTGGCAACATGACTTTCCTGCGCACCGCTGTGAATGCGCAGCGCAAGGCCCGTGGCGAAGAAGAGATGTCTGCTGCGGAATTCCTCAAGGTTGTGCGCGCCCGCGCCAAAGAGCTGAAGATCGACGCCGACATGCTGAAGCGCCCCGTGAACATGGGCTTCTCGGGTGGTGAGAAGAAGCGTAACGAGATCTTGCAGATGGCGAT
>NZ_DGMH01000015.1:29632-30061 GCF_002388305.1 Sulfitobacter sp. UBA4523 | reverse complement strand
CGGTCTGGATGTCGATGCGATGAAACTGGTTGCTGATGGCGTAAACGCGCTGCGCACCGAAGGCCGTGGTTTCCTTGTGATCACCCACTACCAGCGTCTGCTGGACCACATCAAACCCGATGTGGTGCACATCATGGCAGATGGCCGTATCATCAAGACCGGCGGCCCCGAGCTGGCGCTGGAAGTCGAGAACAACGGGTATGCCGACATCCTGTCCGAGGTGGCGTAATGGCCGAAGCAGCGACACAACAAACCCCGACCGAGGCGTTGATCGCCACGTTGGACCTGCCCCAAGGGGGCTGGTCCGATGCGGCGCGCAAGGATGCTTTGTCCCGTCTGCAACAGGCAGGTCTGCCCGAGCGTCGTGACGAATACTGGAAATACACCCGCCCTGATACGCTGACCCAGCCGCAGGCGGTCTCTGCCGCG
>NZ_DGMH01000015.1:16826-29566 GCF_002388305.1 Sulfitobacter sp. UBA4523 | reverse complement strand
CGCAGGCGGTCTCTGCCGCGGTGCGCGCGTCGGAAGACGTGGCCCTGTTTGATCAGATCGACCGGCTGAAGCTGGTGTTCGTCGACGGTGTGTTCGATGCCGATGCGTCGGACGATCTGGCGCTTGAGGGCATCACCATCGAACGGTTGGCCCAAGCGGATGCCGATCTGCATTGGGCGCGTGATCTTTATGGGACGTTGGAAAAGAACGGCCAGACGCCTGTGGCACGGCCCTTGGCGGCGCTGAACACGGCCTTTGCCGCCGATGGTGTGCTGATCCATGTAACAGACAAAGTCTCCAAGCCGGTGAATATCGTTTATCGCCGGACCTCCGAGACAGCGGATGTCATGCTGCACCACGTCGTCAAGCTGGACGCCGGCGCCGAATTCACGCTGCTGGAGAACGGCCCCGTCGCCGCGCGCTTTAACGGTGTGCTTGAGGTTGAAGTCGCGGATAATGCGTCTTTCCACCACGTGCGCGCCCAAGGCCGCGATCACGAACAACGTGCCGCGACGCATATCTTTACCCGTTTGGGGACTGAATCCGCGTTCAAATCCTTTACGCTGACAGCCAATGGCGTGATGACGCGCAACGATTGTGTGATCGAGCTGACGGGTGACGATGCGGCCGCCCATGTCGCGGGGGCCTGTGTCGGCGACGGGGGTGATTTCCACCACGACGACACGGTGTTCATCACCCATGACGCGGTGAACTGCGAAAGCCGTCAGGTGTTCAAGAAGGTACTGCGCAACGGGGCAACCGGTGTGTTCCAAGGGAAGATCCTGGTCAAGGCCGACGCGCAAAAGACCGACGGCTACCAGATCAGCCAGTCGTTGCTGCTGGATGACGACAGCCAGTTCCTTGCCAAGCCAGAGCTTGAGATCTACGCCGATGACGTGGCCTGTTCGCACGGCTCCACGTCGGGGGCGATTGACGAGGACGCGCTGTTCTATCTACGCTCGCGCGGTGTGCCGCATAACGTCGCGACGGATCTGCTGACCTTGTCCTTCCTAGCCGAGGCCGTGGAAGAGATCGAGGACGAGACCCTGCGCGAAGAGATCACCGCACGGCTTGCCGCGTGGCTTGAGCGGCACGCAGCCTGATGGCGGCGACACGCGATATCGTGGCCAGCTACCGCAACCCCGCCGCCGTTGTGCGGCGGTTGTTGGGGCAGGGCCCGCGGGAGGATCGCAACCTGGTCTATCTGATGGTCGCGTGTCTCATCTTTTTCGTGGCCCAGACCCCGCGTCTGGCCCGCGAAGCCCACGTCAACGGCACCGAGCTTGACATGCTACTGGGGGCGACCCTGCTGGCATGGCTGTTCATCGCGCCGCTGATTTTCTACATGCTGGCGGCGGGGACGCAGATCATCCTTAGGGTGATGCGCGGCCGCCCCAGCGGCTATAGCACGCGTCTGGCGCTGTTCTGGGCCTTGCTGGCGTCCAGCCCGCTTGTGCTATTGCACGGTCTGACGGCGGGATTCGTCGGCGAAGGGATCGAATTGCGCATCGTTGGGCTTATCTGGCTTTGCGTGTTTTTATGGTTCTGGATCAGCGGGTTGCTGGTCGCATATCGGACACGCTCATGAATGCCCCTGATACAAGATCGGTTCTGACCGAGCTGGTCGTGCTTAGCCTGCGCGACCCGCGTGCTGCCGCGAACCAGATCATGGGATGGCGCCTAGGGCGGGACGTGCTGTGGACCGCGCTGGCGCTGGCGGCGGCGATCAATACGTTGATCTTCTCGGTCAGTCTGGTGCTGCAACCGACACCCGCGATGCCTGCGTTCTTTACCAGTCCGCTGGCGATGTTTGTCCTGCTCTCGGGCGTCCTGGTGATCACGACCCACGGGCTTTACTGGGCCGGTCGTGCGCTTGGGGGCGAAGGCGACTTTGGCGATGTGCTGGCACTGGTGGTGTTCTTGCAGATCCTGCGCATTATCGCGCAGGTGGCGATTTTCCTGCTGATGTTCATCTCTCCGGGGGTGTCGGTGCTGGCATCCTTGGCGACGGGCCTTATCGGGCTTTGGATATTGGTCAACTTCATCGCCGCCGCCTTTAACTTTACCGGACTGGGCAAGGCTGTCGGCGTTTTGCTGATTTCTATGGCGGCCATCGTTCTGGGGCTCAGCCTGCTTCTCTCTATTGTGGGCGTTGCCGCCCAAGGAGTGCTTCTTGATGTATGACGTAAACGCCATCCGCAGCGACTTTCCGATCCTGTCGCGCGAGGTGAACGGCAAGCCGCTGGTCTATCTCGACAATGGGGCCTCGGCCCAAAAGCCGCAGGTCGTGATTGATGCGATCAGCCGCTCGTACAGCCATGAATATTCGAATGTTCACCGCGGCTTGCACTATCTTTCTAATCTGGCAACCGATCAGTATGAATCCGTGCGTGGCACTGTGGCGCGGTTCCTGAATGCCGGAAACGAGGATCACATCGTCTTTACTTCCGGCACGACAGAGGGGATCAATCTGGTCGCTTACGGTTGGGCCATGCCGAACCTGCAGGCAGGGGACGAGATCATCCTGTCGGTGATGGAGCATCACGCCAATATCGTGCCGTGGCATTTCCTGCGCGAGCGTCAAGGCGTCGTGATCAAATGGGTCGATGTAGACGCCTCTGGCGCGCTTGATCCGCAAGCCGTGATCGACGCCATCACCCCCAGGACCAAGCTCATTGCCGTGACGCAGGTGTCGAATGTTCTGGGCACGGTGGTGGACGTCAAGGCGATCACCGCAGGGGCCCATGCCAAAGGCGTGCCCGTCTTGGTTGACGGGTCGCAGGCGGCGGTGCACATGCCTGTGGACGTGCAGGATATCGGCTGCGATTTCTACGCGATCACGGGTCATAAGCTTTATGGTCCCTCGGGGTCCGGCGCGATCTATATCAACCCCGATCGCATGGCCGAGATGCGCCCGTTTCTGGGCGGCGGCGATATGATCCGCGAGGTCACCAAAGACGGCATCACCTATAACGATGCCCCGATGAAGTTCGAGGCGGGCACCCCCGGCATCGTGCAGACCATCGGCATGGGCGTGGCGCTGGATTATATGATGAACATCGGGATGCAGAATATCGCCGCCCATGAAGCATCCTTGCGCGATTATGCCGTGTCGCGTCTGTCGGGGCTGAACTGGGTGCAGGTGCAGGGCACCACGCCGGATAAGGCCGCGATCTTCAGCTTTACGCTGGACGGGGCGGCGCATGCGCATGATATCTCTACCATTCTTGATAAAAAGGGCGTGGCGGTACGTGCGGGGCAGCATTGTTGCGGGCCGCTGATGCAGCATCTGGGCCAGACCGCCACCTGCCGCGCGTCCTTCGGGATGTACAACACCAATGCCGAGATCGACACGCTGATCGAGGCGCTTGAACTGGCGCATGATTTGTTTGCGTGACCCAAGGCTGATTTTGTAATTGCAGGGGGCGGGTAGTCTGGCTATACCGCCCCTAGATGGACCCTTAGCTCAGCTGGATAGAGCGCTGCCCTCCGAAGGCAGAGGCCAGAGGTTCGAATCCTCTAGGGTCCGCCATCTTCCCTTGAAGTAGATATGTTTATGTGGGGCTTCGCCCTCAGGCCTGCACGGCTTCTGGCGTGTCGCCTGTCGTTGCAGGGGTAGGGGTGGCGTCCGTATTGTCAGCGGCTGACAGGATCACGGCGGGCTGCTGTGCGGCGACGGTGGCAAATTCCATGTGGAAGGTCGTGCCTTCGCCGACAACGCTGTCGTAGAATAATTTTCCCGACATCTGCCGGGCCAGCTGTTGCGAGATATGGAGCCCCAGACCGGACCCCTGTGTCGCATATTGCCCGCCGTTCTTGACCTGTTCAAAGCGGCCAAAGACCTGCCCCTCCATCCCGTCGGGAATGCCACGGCCGCTGTCCTTGATCGACAGGCGCACATGGCCGTTGCGGATGGACAGGCTGCCTTCAACGGTGCTGCCCTGTTCGGAGAATTTGATGGCGTTGGACACCAGGTTGTCGATGATCTGGCGGAGGGCAAAGGCGTCACCGGTGATCGTTGCGGTTTGATCACCTTTCGGCAGCACGAGGTCGATCTTCTGCTCGGCGGCGAACATCTTGTTCTCTTCCAGGCTTTCTTTCAGTAGCGTCCCCAGATCGACCGGCAGCGCGTCAAGCGACAGCGCGTCTACGTCGATCTTTTGCGCCAGCAGGATGTTATCGACCAGACGGGACAGGCGCATCCCGTTGCGCTGCGCGATTTCGAGGGGGGAGCGGATGCGCGCGTCGATCTCGCCCAAACGCCCGCTTAGCGCCAGCGCCAGCCCCCCCTTGAGCGAGGTAAGCGGCGTGCGCAGCTCGTGGCTGACGACAGAGATAAATTCATCCTTGGCGCGGTTGGCCTCGTCGGCGCGCAGCAGCGCGTCTTCAAGGGCGCGGGTGATGACGATACGGTCGGTGATATCGACCAGGGTAATGCTCCACCCCAGAATGGCACCGTTCGGGTCCAGCGGGCTTTCGATTTCCTGAATACGCGGGTCATAGATGCGCTGTTCGATGGTCAGGGATGCGTCCGTCGTGCGGGGGCTGCGGGTGTCGATCTTGGCCAAAAGGGCGTCGGCTTCGGCTTTGGACAGGTTGCACAAGCCGCTGCGTTTCGCGGCAGAGTTCATCAACGTGACACGGCGGTTGTTGTCGATCAGGATCACCGGTTCGCTGGTCGTGTTGAACAGGATCGACTGCCCGATCGACGCCATATCCATCGTCTTGTTTGTCAGCAGCATGAAGGTAAAGGCCAGGATACCGACGGTGAACATAAACGCCGTGGGGTCCAGCCCGAAGACGGTGAAGCCGAAAATAACGTAAGATGCATTAGCTGACAGCGGTGTGATCGTGACCACCGCCAGCATTGTCAGCAGCGGCCAGGCAGAGCGGCGGGCGCGGGCAAAGGCCTTGAAAAGCGCATGGAAGGTCGCTGCGACGAAAGTATACAGCACGGCCGTGATCGCGAAGAATCCCGGCCCGTGGATATAGGTGATCTGCCGGTCACCGGGCAGGATGGCTGTCTCGGCGGTATAGACCAGCTGGTGCATGCTATTGGTTGCAGCAAAGACAAAGCAGCCCACGGGCACCAGCACCAGCGCGGCCACCACACGCTTTTTCGACAGCCATTCGGCCTGATGCACATAGGCGAAGACAAAGAAGCACCACGCCACAGGTACCAGCGCATTGCCCAGCCATGCGACGACGGCCATGTCAAACTGACAGGCAAAGGACGGGGTGGAGGCTTCGGCCCCGACGGTGATCAGGGTCCAGATCATGGCGATGAAGGTCAGGGCGTAGAACCGCTTGCCGTGGAAGTGCTGGTATTTCAGCATACAGACCATAACGACCGCGGCGACAGCGCTCACGCTTGCGGCAGCCCAGAACACGGGCTGCATAGCTACACCTTCAAAGCACGTTGTCATCAATTCACCCACGGACTGCGTCTTTGCAAAGCAATCTAGGCATACGGATGTGTTGAAACTTTGACAGAAGTTAGACAGCAGGCCCGTGCGTTCGGGGCCGTCGTTCTGTGTCAAAGACAATACAAGGCATAGTATAGCTTTGCGCCGTGATCATGCGTGTGTGGGATGTGGGGTCAAGCACTGGACGGGTTAAACACTGGCCTGAACGCAAAAGAAATCCCCGCAAAACCGTGGTTTGCGGGGATTTTGAACTTGGGGGTAGGGAGAATCCCCATTACCGGCGGCGGCCACCCTTGCGGCCAGCGCGACCACGCCCTTCCTGACCGGCCTTGGGCGCGACCTTGTTGAACTTGATCCATTCGGTGCCGTGAGGGTCGCGGTCGAACAGGAAGTTGGCGGCGCGGATCGCCTCCATCTCTTTGCCGGGGGTGGGTTTGGTCGATCCCATCCCGAAGAGCGTCACAAAGGTTTCGTCGTCGATCTCGTCCGGCAGGATGATGCCCGCCGTCACCAGTTCGGCCTTCTTCTCGGCGATCTTGGTCTGGTTCACGGGCAGGGTGATCGGGTTCATGATCGCCGAGGTCATGCCAGCGCCCATTGCCATCGGCAGGAAAGCATTGTTGATCCCGTGACGGTTGGGCAGGCCAAAACTGATGTTGGAGGCACCACAGGTCGTGTTCACGCCCAGTTCCTCGCGCAGACGGCGCACAAGGGTAAAGACCTGATGCCCCGCCGTCGCCATCGCGCCGATGGGCATGACCAGCGGGTCGACCACGATATCATGGGCCGGAATACCGAAGTCGGCGGCGCGTTCTACGATCTTCTTGGCAACGTCGAAACGCACGTCGGGATCTTCGGAAATACCCGTGTCGTCGTTCGAGATCGCAACCACCGGCACGTTGTATTTCTTGACCAGCGGTAGCACGAGCTCCAGCCGTTCTTCCTCGCCGGTGACCGAGTTCAGCAGCGGGCGTCCTTCGCAGGCCTCTAGACCCGCTTCCAGCGCACCGGGGACCGAGCTGTCGATGCACAGCGGGATGTCGACGACGTTTTGCACGACGCGGATCAGTTCGGGCATCAGCATCGGTTCGACAAAGTTATTATCCGCATAGCGGGGGTCTTCGGCCATCTTGTTCGAGAAAACGGCACCGGAGTTCACGTCCAGAATATTCGCGCCCGCCGCGGCTTGTGCAATGGCGTCCGCCTCGACGCGGCTAAAATCGCCACGCTCCAGCTCTTCGGCGAGGATCTTGCGGCCGGTGGGGTTGATACGTTCCCCGATCACGCAGAAGGGCTCGTCAAAGCCGATGATCGCTGTTTTTGTTTTGGATTCGACGACAGTTCTGGTCATGGTGTTCAGTCTTTCCTTAGACGGAGTTGGCTGGTTGCGCAGCGGGTCCGCCATTTTCAATGGCCCAATTGGCATTCGTCTTGATCCCACCCAGCGGGAAGAAATGCACATGGGTAATGTTGAAATCTGGGTTGGCGGCTTTGTGGGCAGCCAGTTCGGTGATCACATCTGTCGGCTCGTAGGGCAACAGCAGTTTGGTGACATCCATCGCGCGCTTTTGCAGCACCTTCAGCGAAGGGCCGACCCCGCAGGCGATGGCGAATTTGATCAGGGTTTGCAGCTTGGCGGGGCCTGCGATGCCGATGTGGATCGGCAGGTCGATGCCCGCGTGTTTCAGGCTATCGGCCCATTCGATGATCGGCTGGGCCTCGAAGGCGAATTGTGTGGCGATGGCCATCTTCGCGTCCGTCCGTTCGGAAAACCCCTGCTTCCAGCGCAGCGCATCGTCCACCCGCAGACGTGATCCATCGGTGTCGATGTCGCGGTTGCCTTCGGGGTGGCCCGCGATGTGCAGCCGTTCAAACCCGTGTTTGTCAAACAATCCGGTGTCCATCAACTGCATGGAGTCGCTGAAATCGCCAAGGGGTGTTGCGACGCCACCGGCCAGCAGCAAGGCTTGGCGTACGTCAGCCTCGCCCTGATACATGGCGATCCAGTTTTCCAGCGTGGCACGATCCTTGATGATGCGGGCGGGAAAGTGCGGCATGACCTTGTAGCCGTCCGCATTGAGCCGCGCCGCGGTGGCGACCATGTCTTCGATCGGGGTGCCATCGATATGCGCGATATAGACCCGTGTCCCCTCGGGCAGCAGATCGCGGAAGTCTTCGACCTTTTCCGCCGTGCGGGGCATCACCTCGATCGAGTAGTCGCGCAAAAAATCCGCGACCTCGGGGGTAGGCAGATCGGACACGGGGGCTTCTTTGCGCCGGAAGTTCAAAAGGGACATGAGCATTTCTTTCATGAAGGGATCAACTTTTGCACCGGCAACAGGCGGTCAGGCCCAGCCGTCATTGGCAATCAGCGTCTTGATGCGGTCACGGTCGAACTCTGCGTCGATGCGCGCGACCTCTGCATCGGCCACGGCGTCGGGTTCGCCGTCGACCGTATAGGGATCGGCCTTGCGCCATTCGGCCAGATAGGCATCGCTGTCATCCGCGCCGATTTTCATCGCGGCACGGTCGATGGCCTGTTCGAACCGTTCGGGCAGCGGACGCTTGGACCCGCGACGGCCTTTGCCGACGATGACCTGCGCAGGAATATCACGCCAATAGACGATGGTAACTTCGGGCATGATTGATTCCTCTGCTGTGCTTGTTTTTCTTAGCGGCTGTTGATCTGTCCCCGTCGCCGTTTTTCGACATTCAGAACGGCGTCTGCGACGTGGTCACACTACAGCGCGCAACCGCGACAGGCGAGGGGGGCGGGGCGTCATAATTCTCAAGATGGTTGTGAGGGCGACTATAAGCTTACGCTGCCGGATCTCTGGTTTCCCGCTTGCCCCTTGCCCGCAGAAACATTACCTTGGGGGTAACTCAATATGAAAGGCGCAATCATGGCGCCACAGCGTCCCAAAGGTGCGGGCGCGCTCGATGTACCGCCGGCTCTGAGCCCCGCGCCAGTTCCGCCCAGATCGACCGAACTTTATGCGGCCCTTGATCTGGGCACAAATAGTTGTCGCATGCTGATCGCACAGCCAAAAGGCAGCGGTTTCCATGTCGTCGATAGCTTCTCGAAGTCTGTCCAGCTTGGGGCAGGGCTTGAGAAAACCGGGCGATTGTCGCGCGGATCGATGACGCGTACCATTCAGGCATTGCGCATCTGCCAGCAAAAGCTGCGCCGTAACAAGGTGCGGCGGATGCGGCTTGTCGCGACCGAGGCGTGCCGCCGTGCCGCCAACGGTGCGGAATTCATGCAGCGTATCCAGCGCGAGACAGGGCTCAAGCTTGATATCATCAAGCCCGAAGAAGAAGCGCAGCTTGCCGTGATTTCCTGCGCGCCGCTGGTGAACCGCAAGACCCACAACCTGCTGGTGGTGGACATTGGCGGCGGTTCGACCGAATTGGTCTGGATCGACATCTCGAAGGTGCCAAAGGCGGATCGTGCGCAATCCATCATGCGGCTGCATGGGGGTTTCCATCAGGCGAAAACAGACGTGCCTGCCGCGCGTGTGGTCGACTGGATCAGCGTGCCTTTGGGCGTGGCGACCTTGCGCGATCAATTCTCTGACGTGGAAGACGACGCCGCACGCTTTGCCTTGATGAGCTGGTTCTTCGAGGAGAACCTGACCGACTTCACCCCTTATCAGTCGATCCAGTCGCAGGACCATTTCCAGATTGTCGGCACCTCGGGCACGGTCACCACTGTTGCTGCCAGCCATTTGGGGCTAAAGCGCTACGACCGGACAAAGGTGGACGGGCTTCGCATGACCTCGGCGCAGATCGACAAGGTGATCCATTCCTATCTCGCCATGGGGCCGGGGGGGCGGCGTGCCGATCCGCGTATCGGGCTGGACCGTCAGGCGTTGATCATGTCGGGGGCCGCGATTTTGCAGGCGTTGATGCGGTGCTGGCCGACGGATAGATTAAGTGTTGCAGACCGTGGTCTGCGCGAGGGGCTGCTATATGCCCAGATGAGCGCGGATGGCGTTTTGGAAGAAGGATTAGGCTGATGGCGAAAACTCCGACAGGCAAGACGCCCACGGGCGGTGCGTCGGGCGGGAAGACCCCCACTGGCAAGAATACATCAGGGCGCGGTCAGCGTGACCTCAAGGTCAAGGTCAAGTCGGCCCGCGGGCGCAAGCTCAGCTCGACCCGTTGGTTGCAGCGCCAGTTGAACGATCCTTATGTCAAACGCGCCAATGCCGAAGGGTATCGCGGGCGCGCGGCTTACAAGATCATGGAGTTGGACGACAAATACCGCTTTCTGGTGCCCGGTGCGCGGGTGGTCGACCTTGGCGCGGCCCCCGGTGGCTGGTGTCAGGTCGCGGTCAAACGTTGCAATGTTCTGGGCGAGAAAAAGGGCAAGAACGTCGGGACCATTCTGGGGATCGACCTGCAAGAGATGGAGCCGATTGCAGGCTGCGAATTGCACCAGCTTGATTTCATGGAAGACGACGCGGACGAGATTGTCAAAGGCTGGCTGGGGGGCAAGGCCGATGTCGTGATGTCCGACATGGCGGCGTCCAGCTCGGGCCACAAACAGACCGACCACAACCGGATCATCGCGCTGTGCGAAGCCGCGGCCTATTTTGCTTTTGACGTGCTTGAGGATGGCGGCACGTTTGTCGCGAAAGTGCTGGCCGGCGGGGCGGAGGGCGACTTGCAACAGCTCCTCAAACGTCGGTTTACCAAGGTCGCCAATATCAAACCCCCCGCCAGCCGGTCCGACAGTTCCGAGAAATTCGTGGTCGCCACCGGTTTCAAAGGGGCGCTACCCGAAGACCAGGAGAATCTGTAGACCCCGCACCGCCCCAGAGCGTACGGAATTATCAAATGCGATGCGGCAGTTAGACGACTGCCGCATTTTTTTGTGCGGCGGATGCAGTTGCTCTCTTACATATTCGTGAAATGGACCTAAATTGGATCATCGCGCCGCGGCAAAGTTCAATTGCTGCGACAAGAAGCTCTCATAAATCCGTATTTTTCCATCGCAATTTGCGAAAAGAGGGCTGGTCGTTTTGGCGTGGCTCATGACATAGTTGCGGCCATGTCTTTGTTCCTGATTATAGCCCTCCCGTTTCTTGGCGCCTTGCTGCCCGGCCTGATGTATCAGGCAGGCCGTCAAAGCTGCTTTTTGGTGACCTTTCTGGTGACGGCCTGCGCCGCGATCGGCCTTGCGACACATGCACCGGCCGTTCTTGCAGGCGAGGTCGTGACCGCCAGCCTCTCGTGGCTGCCGCAGCTGGGGTTGAACGTGAACCTGTTCCTCGATCCGCTGGGGCTGATGTTCGCGGGGCTGATCCTTGGCATTGGGATGCTGATCATCCTTTATGCGCGGTTCTATCTGTCGCGTGACGACAATATGGGCGCGTTCTTTACCTATCTGCTGCTGTTCCAAGGCGCGATGGTCGGGATCGTCTTGTCGGATAACATCTTGATATTGCTCATTTTCTGGGAGATGACGTCGCTGTCGTCCTTCCTGCTGATCGGGTTCTGGAAGCATCTGCCCGAAGGGCGCCAAGGCGCGCGGATGGCGTTGACCGTGACGGGTATGGGCGGTCTGGCGATGATCGGTGGCATGCTGCTGCTGGGGCAGATCGTGGGCAGCTATGACCTGACCGTGATCCTCGAGAACCGCGAACTGATCCAAGCGTCGCCGTTGTATCTGCCTGCGCTGATCCTGATCCTGCTGGGCTGTTTCACCAAATCCGCGCAGTTCCCTTTTCACTTCTGGCTGCCGCACGCGATGGCGGCCCCGACGCCGGTGTCGGCCTATCTGCACTCTGCCACGATGGTGAAGGCGGGGCTGTTCCTGATGGCGCGCATGTGGCCGGTGCTGTCGGGCACTGAAATCTGGATCGTGCTGGTCTGCTCTGCCGGGTTGATCACGATGGTCCTTGGCGCGCTGATCGCGATTTTCAAAAACGACCTCAAGGCGCTGCTGGCGTTTTCCACCGTGTCGCATCTGGGGCTGATCACCTTCCTGCTGGGCACGGGCACCTCCTTTGGGGCGATGGCGGCGGTGTTCCACATTCTGAACCATGCGAGCTTTAAGGCCGCCTTGTTTATGAGCGCGGGCATTGTCGATCACGCGGTCCATACCCGCGATATGACCCGATTAGGGGGCTTGCGCCGTCTGATGCCGATCACCTTCGCGATTGCCACGTTGGCCGCATTGTCGATGGCGGGTATTCCACTGCTCAACGGGTTCCTGTCCAAAGAGATGATGCTGGAAGAGGCGCTGCACACCACGCTGTTCGGCTCGCCCTATCTGGTGGCGGCAGTGGCAACGCTCGGCGCGCTTTTCTCGGCCGCGTATAGCTTCCGGTTTATTGCGCATACCTTTCTGGGCAAAGAGCGGAACGATTACCCCGCCAAACCCCACGACCCCGAGTTTGGCCTGTGGATTTCCCCCGCCTTGCTGATCATTCCCGTGATCGTCATCGGTGTGGCACCGTTCCTGGCGGAACCCTTTGTGCGCACCGTGACCCAAGCGGTCATCGGCTCTGCTGCCGAGATGCCAAGCGCGCATATCAAGCTGTGGCACGGCTTCGTGCCCGCGCTCGGCATGTCGGCGATTGCTGTGGTGGGTGGTTTGCTGCTGCTCGCCGCCTTCGGCCCGCTGGCGCGTCTTTGGGCCGCCACACCGCGCCCCGAGGCCAAGGACATCTTTGACCGTATCATCGCCGCGGCCGTGGGTCTTGCCGGTCTGGTATCGGAGCGTCTGCACAATGGGTCCTTTACCCGCTACGCTGCCGTCTTCGTGACCGCCGTCGTCGCCATCGGGGCGCATGCGTGGTTTACCGGCACCGATGGCGCCCCCGCGCGCGAGATGCTGCCCATCACGCCCGTCGGCTTTGCCGGTTGGCTGATGCTGATGATCGCGACGGGTTTCCTTGTGACGGTGCACCGCAACCGTCTGGCGGTCCTGATCCTGATGGGGATCATCGGCTTGATGGTATCGGTCGGGTTCAACTATTTCTCGGCCCCCGATCTGGCGCTCACGCAGATCTCGGTCGAGGTGGTGACGATTGTCCTGTTGCTGCTGGCGCTCAACTTCATGCCCAACAGCACGCCCAAGGAAAGCACCATTCTGCACCGCAGCCGCGATATCGTGGTATCGGTTGTGGCAGGGCTGGCGGCAGCAGGCCTGATCTATTCGATCCTTATGTCGGATTTCCCGATTGCCTCGATCGCCGACTACCACCTTGCCAATTCCTATAAAGGCGGCGGCGGCACCAATGTGGTCAACGTGATCCTTGTGGATTTCCGTGGCTTCGACACCTTTGGCGAGATCATCGTTCT
>NZ_DGMH01000015.1:16151-16669 GCF_002388305.1 Sulfitobacter sp. UBA4523 | reverse complement strand
TTTGGCGAGATCATCGTTCTTGGGATCGCCGCGCTGGTCATCTATGCGCTGACAGAGGCGCTGATGTCCGGCCCTGTGCGCGCGCGTCTGCTGAACCGTGGCTATGAGGAAGAGCGCGCAGGCGATGCGCATCCGCTGATGATGGTGGTGCTGACACGCGTGTTGATGCCTGTCGTTCTGCTGGTCGGTGTCTATATCTTCCTGCGCGGTCACAACGAACCGGGCGGTGGTTTTGTCGCCGGTCTGGTGGTCGCGATCGCGGTCGTGATGCAATATATGGCCAGCGGCTTTGCCTGGGCGGACAAGCGCCAGCGCTATCATTACCACGGGATCATCGGGGCAGGGGTGCTTTGCGCTGGTCTGACCGGCATTGGTGCGTGGTTTGCCGGTGCGCCGTTCCTATCCTCTGCCTTTGGCTACTTCCGCATCCCCCCGATGGAGAAATTCGAGCTCGCCACCGCTATGGGCTTTGACCTTGGGGTCTTCCTCGCCGTTGTCGGCGCGGTGATGCTGTCGCT
>NZ_DGMH01000015.1:15698-16028 GCF_002388305.1 Sulfitobacter sp. UBA4523 | reverse complement strand
GAAAGTTTCTCGCGCTTGGGCCGTCGCGCCGGCATCGAGGAAAGCGAACATGCTATGGATATCGACCCGTCACGGGATGAACCGAAAACCGAGACGGAGACCTGATATGGAGCTTTTAGTCGCGTCCGCCATTGGCGTTCTCACCGCTGCCGGGATCTATCTGATCCTGCGTTTGCGTACCTTTCCCGTGATCATCGGCACCTCGCTGATCAGCTATGCGGTCAATGTGTTCCTGTTCGCCTCTGGGCGGCTGGCGTTGAACGCCCCGCCGATCCTGCGCGACGGGGTCGAGGTCTATACCGATCCGCTGCCCCAAGCGCTGGTGCTGAC
>NZ_DGMH01000015.1:14776-15542 GCF_002388305.1 Sulfitobacter sp. UBA4523 | reverse complement strand
ATCTGGTCAACGAACCCGACACGCTGGCCGGAGCCGATACCGCAGAACCCTCCCCACGCGGAGGAGGCCCGGCATGACCCATTGGCTTATTCTTCCGATCGTTCTGCCAGCCATGCTGGCGGCGTTCATGGTGCTGGCCGCGCGCTATCACCTGCTGATCCAACGGGTGCTGTCCGTTACTGGCACGCTGGGACTGCTGGCACTGGCGCTTGGGCTGTTCTGGCAAGCCTCCGACGGGACGGTCAGCCTGTACCAGCTTGGCAACTGGGCGGCACCTTTCGGTATCGTGCTGGTCGCGGATCGTCTGTCGACGCTGATGGTCCTGCTGACCTGTGTGCTGGCCGTGCCGGTGCTGCTTTATGCGATCGGCTCGGGCTGGGATAACCGCGGGCGGCATTTCCATCCGCTGTTCCAATTCCAGCTTATGGGGATATTGGGGGCCTTCCTGACGGGCGATGCCTTCAACCTGTTTGTTTTCTTCGAAGTGTTGCTGATCGCCTCTTACGGGTTAATGATCCACGCGGGCGGGCAACGGCGTCTGCGCGCGGGGACGCAATATGTGCTGTATAACCTGCTGGGCTCGACCCTGTTCCTCTTTGCTCTTGGCACGATCTATGCCGAGACAGGCACGCTGAACATGGCCGATCTGGCGATGCGTGTGGCGACGCTTGATGCGGGCGATGGTGCGGGTATTCGCGTTGCGGCGGTGCTGTTGCTGCTGGTCTTTGCGGTCAAGGCCGCGATCTTGCCGCTGCATTTCTGGCTG
>NZ_DGMH01000015.1:12405-14665 GCF_002388305.1 Sulfitobacter sp. UBA4523 | reverse complement strand
GTGGCGGCGCTGTTCGCGATCATGACCAAGGTCGGGGCCTATTGTATCATCCGGTTCTACACGCTGGTTTTCCCCCCCGATCTTGAGATCACGCAGGGGCTGTTTGATGTCTGGCTGATGCCCGCCGCGCTGCTGACCGTCGCCCTTGGTATGGCGGGCGTGTTGGGGGCCAAAAGGGCCGACCGCATGGTCGCGTTCTCGGTGATCGGGTCGATGGGCATGCTGCTGGCTGCCGTGTCGGTCTTTACCCCCGCCGGTATTTCCGCCGCCCTTTATTATGCGATCCATTCCACTTTTGCCGCCGCAGCGCTGTTCTTGCTGATCGACGTGATCCGCAGCCGTCGCGGCGCGGCCGAGGTGTCGTTTGTCGATGCGCCGCCGCTGGCAGGTGGGGCGCTTGTCGCGGGCATGTTCTTTGTCGCGGCGATTGCCATGACCGGTCTGCCGCCGCTCTCGGGCTTTCTGGGCAAACTGCTGATCCTTGACGCGGCACGCAGCGCTGATCTGATGTGGTGGGTCTGGGGTGTGATCCTTGTTGGGTCGCTGATCGCGGTTGTCGGTTTTTCCCGCGCGGGGAGCCAGATTTTCTGGAAAGCGCACCAGTCCGCCCCAGAACCTGCCGAGGGTGATGAGGCACCGGTTGTTGCCGAGGGGCAGGGCGTCTTGCCGATGGTGGCCATTGGCGGGTTGCTCGCCCTGCTTGTCGCACTGACCGTTGCGGCGGGGCCCATGACCCGCGTGCTGAATGCGACCGCTGCCCAACTGTTTAACCCCGAACGCTATCTTGCGGTGGTCCTGACCACGCCGGGTAAAGAGATCACGGACCATCACGCAGAGGATGACCACGGCGATGCCGAAGGATCAGCCGATGCGACAGAGGACCACGGCGCAGAGGATGCCGCCGCACCAGAAAAGGATCACTGATATGTTGTCCCGACTGCTTCCGCACCCGATGCTGACAGCGATCCTCGCGATTGCCTGGTGTCTGCTGGTCAATGAAATCAAGCTTGGCACCGTGGTCTTTGGTGTCATTCTGGGACTGCTGATCCCGATTGCCACCGCGGCCTATTGGCCTGACCGCCCGCCGGTCGCGAAACCGGTCAAGCTTCTGGGCTATCTGATCATGGTCATGTGGGATATTCTGGTCGCCAACGTCGTGGTCGCGATGATCGTCCTGTTCAAGTCCAACAAGAACATGCGCCCCGCCTGGGTCGTGATCCCGCTAGAACTGCGCACCCCCGAGGCGATCACCATGCTGGCGGGGACAATCACCCTGACGCCCGGTACGGTGTCGGCGGATGTGTCTGAAGACGGGAAAGCCTTGTTGGTCCATGCGCTGGATGCTGAAAACCCTGACGAGGTGCGTGACGATATCAAACAGCGCTACGAGCGTCGCCTGAAGGAGATTTTCGAATGATTCTGATTGCATTGAATATCGCCTTTGTTGCTGTCGCGGTCTCGCAGCTTCTGGCGATGCTGCGGTTGTTGAAAGGCCCCAATACCGGCGACCGTATCCTGTCGCTGGATACGATGGTCGTGAACGCGATTGCCCTGATCATCCTGCTGGGGATGCGTTTGGGCACCGACATCTATTTTGAAAGTGCGATGATCTTTGCCATGCTTGGCTTTGTGTCGACCGTGGCCATCGCGCGCTTTGTGCTGCGAGGTGATATCATTGAGTGATCTACCCCTAATCCCCGAAATCATCATCTCGGCCCTGCTGATCGTGGGCGGGTTCTTTACCCTTGTCGGTTCCATCGGTCTGATCAAGCTGGACAACTGCATGTCCCGTCTGCACGCGCCGACCAAAGCATCGACACTGGGTGTGGGGTCGCTGCTGATGGCGGCGATGATCTATTCCTTCGCCTCCGGCACAGGGTCCCTGCACGAGATTCTGGTAATGGCGTTCTTGTTCGTCACAGCCCCCATTACCGGCAATTTCATCGCCAAGGTGAATTTGCACCGGCTGCATCAGACCAAGGATATGCCGCCAGCGCCCAGTGATCACGTCTGGGGCACATACTCCGACAAATGAGCCAAGCCCGCGCCCCAAAGCGCGGGTTTTTTCTTGGCCGCAAGGTAGGTCGGACAGGGCGTCTGACGGCGGATCAAAGAAAATTTCAATTTTCCTGCCGATCCATGCAAAACCCCGCTTGACGCCATCGCGAGCAAACCCTATCACCACCAAACGCTTCGACGGCAACGACGAAGTACGCAGTGGGCGGTTGTAGCTCAGTTGGTTAGAGTACCGGCCTGTCAC
>NZ_DGMH01000015.1:11934-12211 GCF_002388305.1 Sulfitobacter sp. UBA4523 | reverse complement strand
TCGAGCCCCGTCAACCGCGCCACCGCTGCATTTTATCAGATATTTTGATAACAAGCACACGCCCTTCGGGGCGTGGTTTGCTTGTGCGTTCAGACCCCTGATTTCCGCCTAGGGCAGGGGATTTCGGGTGCTGATTCAAGCGCAAAATGCGGCGATGAAAATTTCCAAAATTCTTTGTAGTTTTCTGCGGTTAATCGCTTGACGCTCTGCGCTGGTTATCTTATTCCGCCCTTACTGCGCGGTTGTAGCTCAGCTGGTTAGAGTACCGGCCTGTCAC
>NZ_DGMH01000015.1:1868-11772 GCF_002388305.1 Sulfitobacter sp. UBA4523 | reverse complement strand
TCGAGCCCCGTCAACCGCGCCACTTCTCCCTTTTTAGATTTCTGATTTACCTCGTCCTAAAAAGGGAAAAGCGGGCCGTTAGGCCCGCCCGTTTGCTTACGTCATCGCATCCAGAATACGTGCCCAGCTTCGGATTCCCTTGTGGAAGCTTTCGAGGTCGTATTTCTCGTTCGGGGAGTGGATGGCGTCGTCGTCTTTCCCGAATCCGATCAGCACCGGCGTGGTATCCAGAATTTTCTGGAAATGCCCCGCAATGGGAATCGATCCGCCACAGCCGACATAGGCGGCGGGGACGTTCCATTCATCGGTCAGCGCTTTGCGGGCATCTTCGAATGCGGGGGCGGTGGTCTCGAAGACCGATCCTTGGCTCGACCCGTGGGCGTGGAACGTCGCTTCGCAGTCCTCGGGCATCATGTCTGTGACCATCTTGCGAAAGCTGTCGCGGATGACGTGCGGGTCCTGGGTGCCCACCAGACGGAAGCTGATCTTGGCGTGAGCCTGCGAGGGCAGCACGGTCTTGAAACCGGCACCTGTGTATCCGCTCCACATGCCGTTGACCTCGCACGTGGGGCGCGACCAGATCATCTCGATCGGCATACGGTCCTGTTCGCCGGCGGGTTTCGACAGGCCCACATCGCCAAGGAAACTGTCGTGATCAAAGGCAAGCCCTTGCCACTGCGCCTGAATATCGTCGGGCAGTTCTGGCACCCCGTCATAGAAGCCGGGCACCGTGATGCGGCCCGTGTCATCATGCAGGGAGGCGATGACCTTGGACAGGACGCGCGCGGGGTTCATCGACACGCCGCCGTACATGCCAGAGTGCAGGTCAAGATCAGGGCCGGTGATGGTGACCTCTTCGCCCATCAAGCCGCGCAGCATCGTCACGATCGACGGCACCTTGGACTGGAACATGCCTGTGTCGCAGATCATCGCGTAATCGGCGCGCAGCTCGTCGGCATTCTCTTCCATAAAGGGCACCAGCGACGGGGAGCCTGATTCTTCCTCGCCCTCGAAGAAGAAGGTCATGCGGCAGGGGAAATCGCCATTGACCGCTTTCCACGCGCGCAGCGCCTCGACAAAGGTCATCAGCTGGCCCTTGTCATCTGCGGCACCGCGTCCGCGGATCACGCGGCCTTTTGCCGTGTCCTCGACCGCGGGATCAAAGGGATCGCGGTGCCACAGGTTCAGCGGATCGACAGGCTGGACGTCATAGTGACCGTAGAACAGGATATGCGGCTTGTCGGCGGGGCCGTCCACATGGCCCACCACCATCGGGTGACCGGGGGTGGGGCGTTTGGTGGTCTTGATGCCGATGCTGTTCAGATCCTCGACCAGCCAGTCGGCGGCGCGGTCGCAGTCTTCCTTGAACGCGGGGTCAGTCGAGATGGAGGGGATGCGCAGCAGATCGAGCAGCCGGTCGGTGGCCGCATCCAGATCATGATCGATCCGTGCCAATACGTCGGGTAGGGACATGGGGGTAAACCTTTCTGTCAGGGTGAAGATTGCCGCGACCGTATCAGCGCGCTTGGCCGTGTCCAGTGGTCCGCCCGAGGTGGCCGCAGCTTGCGCGCCATACCGCGTGAGAATCGCTTGAGAATCAGGCCTTTGACGCAAGCGGGACAGCGTGCAGGTTTCCGATGCGCGACATCCGACCGCGATGCGACGCGCCCCGGGGCGGCACCTGCGACAATCGGTTCCTATTAAGGCATTGAATTGAATGGCTCTAAACTATATTCATTCTAAAGCACGAATATGGCGAATGATCCGGTTGCCTTTGCTGGTCCCGCCACCGACGAAGGAGCAAGGCGCAATGGACTATACCAAACAGCTTGATCAGGCGATTGACCGGCTGCACGAGGAAGGTCGCTACCGCACCTTTATCGACATTGAACGCCGCAATGGTCAATTCCCCCACGCTGTCTGGACCCAACCCGACGGGCAAGAGAAGAATATCACCGTCTGGTGCGGGAATGATTACCTAGGGATGGGGCAAAACCCTGTCGTTCTGGCCGCGATGCACGAAGCGCTCGACGCGACGGGTGCAGGGTCGGGCGGGACGCGCAATATCTCGGGTACCACGATTTACCACAAACGTCTTGAGGAAGAGCTGTCGGACCTGCACGGCAAGGAAGCCGCCTTGCTGTTCACCAGCGCCTATATCGCCAATGACGCGACGCTCAGCACGCTGCCCAAGCTCTTTCCCGGCCTTATCATCTATTCCGACGAGCTGAACCATGCGTCGATGATCGAAGGGGTCCGCCGTAATGGCGGGGCCAAGCGTATCTTCCGCCATAACGACGTGGACCACCTGCGCGCGCTTATGGCCGCTGATGATCCCGCCGCACCCAAGCTGATCGCCTTTGAATCGATTTACTCGATGGATGGCGATTTCGGCCCGATCGAGGCGATTTGCGACATTGCCGATGAATTCGGCGCGCTGACCTATATCGACGAGGTCCACGCCGTGGGGATGTACGGCCCGCGTGGGGCAGGGGTCGCCGAGCGTGATCGCCTGATGCACCGGCTGGATATCATTAACGGAACGCTTGCCAAGGCCTACGGCGTGATGGGTGGCTATATCGCGGCCTCGGCCAAGATGTGCGATGCCATCCGGTCTTACGCGCCGGGGTTCATCTTTACCACGTCCCTACCGCCAGCGGTTGCCGCCGGTGCTGCGGCCTCGGTCGCCTACCTCAAGACCGCGCCCGAACTGCGCGAGAAGCACCAGCAGCAGGCCAAAGTGCTGAAACTGCGGCTCAAGGGCTTGGGTCTGCCGATCATTGATCACGGCAGCCACATCGTGCCCGTGATTGTCGGAAACCCCGTACACACCAAGATTCTGTCGGATCGCCTGCTAGAGGATCACGGCATATATGTGCAGCCGATCAACTTCCCCACCGTGCCCCGCGGGACAGAGCGTTTGCGCTTTACCCCGTCGCCCGTACATGGCCCGTTGGAAATCGAAGGGCTGGTCCACGCGATGGACGCTTTGTGGTCCCATTGTGCGCTGAATCGTGCCGAAATGGCGGGGTGACCCCGAATATTTCGTATAGTCCGTTGATTTATGCTACCGATATCGAAAGAAAAGCTTAATCTCGAATCAACATGTTGTTTCGATTAAGGGCAGCGGGCATAGCTACGGGACATTTTTATGATTGGGCGGTGGTCTTCCAAGTCGGCAGATAACGAGCAAGTTGAAGCCAAAGGTTTCGACGCGTTCGACTTGCGCCTTGGTGACCTGATGCGCGGTGAACGCGCGACGCTTGGTAAATCCCTGCTGGATGTCCAACGCGAGCTTCGGATCAAGGCATCCTACATTGCCGCGATCGAAAACGCCGACCCGGAAGCCTTTGATACGCCTGGATTCATTGCCGGTTACGTGCGGTCTTATGCGCGCTATCTGAACATGGACCCGGACAAGGCGTTCGCAGCCTTCTGTGCCGAATCCGGTTTTGCCGTGGCGCATGGCATGTCCTCTAAAGCGTCGGTCGTCAAAAAGCCCACCCGCGAAGAGCGTATGACCCGCAATGGCGAGAGCGATATTTTTGCCCGTCCTGCGACGCCTTTCACACCCGTCGGTGATTCCCTTCTGGCGCGAATAGAGCCCGGTGCTTTGGGCTCGCTGCTGGTGCTCGTCGCTTTGATCGGCGGCATCGGCTATGGCGGGTGGAGCGTTCTGAAAGAAGTGCAGCGCGTGCAGGTTTCCCCCGTGGATGAAACCCCTGTTGTGCTGTCTGACCTTGATCCGCTTCAAGGCGCGCTTGCCTCTGCCCCCGAAACGACAGAAGACCCCGATGCGCCGACCGCGATGGCTGTGCCACGTTCCGACGCGCTGGACCGGCTTTATCGTCCTGCCGCACTGGATGTGCCTGTTCTGGTCGCGCGGGATGCGCCGATTTCCTCGATTGATCCGCGCAGTATCGGCAGCTTTGCCTCCAGCTCGCCTTCGCCTTCCGTCGGAGATGCGCTGCGCACCGCAGAGAATACCGTGGTCCAACGGGATACGCCCGAGGTACTGCCGGGTGCCGTGCCGCAGGTCGTCGAAGGGCCCGCGCCGCAGTTGCGTATGGTTGCTGCCTATCCGTCCTGGGTGCGTGTACGCGCCGCAGACGGCAAGGTTATCTTTGAAGGCATCATGAACAAGGGCGACAGCTGGGATATCCCCGCGACCGAAGAGCCCCCGACGCTGCGCACCGGCGAATCCGGCGCGCTGTATTTCGCGATGGACGGGCAGTACTTCGGGCCTGTTGGCGATCGTGGTGCTGTGACGTCGAACCTGCCGCTGCACCGTCAGGCGCTGGCGGAGCTTTACGAGCCAGCCGTGCTGGAAGAGAATTCCGCGCTCGCGACAATGGTGGCCGAGCTGAAGAATGCGGCGACTTCGCCGACGGAATAAGCCGGATACCATTGCAACAACGCGACGGGCTGAATAGGTGTAGGGCGAACCGAACCTGACAGACCCTTCGACTGTTTCATTGCCAAAGGTAGCTTTGCATGTCCCTCAATCACATTCGCCCGTGGCGCAACATTTACCGCCGGAAGTCCCGTCAGATCATGGTGGGGAATGTGCCGGTCGGGGGCGATGCGCCGATCACGGTGCAGACGATGACGAACACGCTGACGACGGATGTCAAAGCGACCATCGCGCAGATTCAGGCCGCCGCCGATGTGGGGGCGGATATCGTGCGTGTGTCGGTGCCGGATGTCGAAAGCTCCAAGGCGCTGAAAGAGATCGTGCGCGAGGTCTCGGTGCCGATCGTGGCGGATATCCATTTCCACTACAAACGCGGGATCGAAGCCGCCGAGGCGGGGGCCGCTTGTCTGCGGATCAACCCCGGCAATATAGGCGACGAAAAGCGCGTCAAGGAGGTGATCAAGGCCGCGCGGGACAATAATTGTTCGATCCGCATCGGCGTGAACGCAGGGTCGCTGGAACGTCACCTGCTTGAGAAATACGGCGAGCCATGCCCGGATGCGATGGTCGAAAGCGGGATGGATCACATCAAGATCCTGCAAGACAATGATTTCCACGAATTCAAGATCAGCTGCAAAGCCTCTGACGTCTTTATGGCCGCCGCTGCCTACCAGCAGTTGGCCGAGGCGACGGATGCTCCGATCCACCTTGGCATCACCGAGGCGGGGGGGTTGACATCTGGCACGATCAAATCGGCTATTGGCCTGGGCAATCTGTTGTGGATGGGCATCGGTGACACGATCCGTGTGTCCCTGTCTGCGGACCCCGTGGAAGAGGTCAAGGTTGGCTACGAGATCCTGAAATCCCTTGGCCTGCGTCACCGTGGTGTGAACATCATCAGCTGCCCCAGCTGCGCGCGGCAGGGCTTTGACGTGATCAAGACCGTCGAGGCGCTGGAACAACGGCTGGAGCATATCAAGACCCCGATGAGCCTGAGCATCATCGGCTGCGTCGTCAATGGCCCCGGTGAGGCGCTGATGACGGATGTGGGCTTTACCGGCGGGGGCAACGGGTCGGGCATGGTCTATCTTGCGGGCAAACAAAGCCATAAGCTGGGCAATGACGCGATGATCGATCACATCGTCGAACAGGTCGAAGCCCGCGCCGCCGCCATCGAAGCAGAGACCCAAGCGGCAGAGCAAGCAGCAGAGTGACTTTGCCCCAAGCGGCGCATTTGCCATCGACAGATATTTGCGTATTCCATATCAATAGATATGCCTGATCACGCCGCCAAGACCCCGACGTACGCCGAGTTTTTCTGCGGCGGTGGCATGGTGCGCGCGGCCTTGCAGGACCGGTGGGATTGCGTGCTGGCCAACGATATCGACGCGATGAAATGCAAGGTCTACGCCCAGAATTGGGGGCAGGCGGCATTGCATCAGGGCGATATCGCGACCATGCCCGATGACCTTCTAACGCGTCAGATCGATATGTATTGGGCGTCGAGCCCGTGTCAGGATTTCAGCCTTGCGGGCAAGGGGCGAGGCTTGGGCGGCGCGCGCAGCGGTGTCTTTGCCCATTGGGCCGACAAGATCGCCACGGCCATAAAAGCAGGATTTGCGCCGCGTATCATCGCCTTTGAAAACGTCGTCGGGTTGGTGTCGCGCAATGGTGGGGCGGATATGAACACCGTACTCGCGACCTTTGTGCGGCTTGGCTACAAGGTCGGCGCGCTCGAGATCGACGCGCGGCGTTTCCTGCCGCAAAGCCGGCCGCGTCTGTTCGTTGTGTGCGTGCGCGAGGATATCGACATCTCGGGGCTGACGGTGCCGAAACCGTCCCATGTCTTTCACGGCAAGAAGCTGCAAAAATTTCTCGCCTCCGCCACGCGGCCGGTCCGATCCAACTGGGTCTGGTGGAAATTGGGGGATGCCCCCGCCGACGAACAGGCGCTTGAGGGTGTGCTGGAACGGCGTGCCACCATGCCGTGGTTCAGTGCCGCGGATACCGACCGTCTGCTGACGCTGATGTCGCCCCCCAGCCTTGAACGGCTGCGCGTGGCGCGCAAGGCGGGGCGCACCGTGGTAGGCACGATCTATAAACGCGGGCGCCCCGATGCGGATGGGAATGTCCGCCAACGGGCAGAGCTGCGCACCGACGGGATTGCGGGCTGCTTGCGGACTCCTGCGGGTGGGTCCTCGCGGCAGATCCTGATGTTTATCAAGGGCAACCAGACCAAGGCCCGGCTTGTCTCCTCGCGCGAGGTGGCGCGGCTGATGGGGTTGCCGGACAGCTACAAAATGCCTGACACCTACAACAACGCCTACCGCGTGGCGGGGGATGGGGTCGCCGTGCCTGTCGTGCGCTATCTCGACGAGGTGTTGTTCGCGCCCCTGCTGGAACGTCAGTCACTGGGGGCCGTCGCGTGAACGCGGCGCAGGCGTTTCGGGGCAAGGCACTGGCGGCGCTGACCAATCAGATCGGCGTCTATGCGCTGTGCGATCTGGACGGCAACCCGATTTATGTGGGCCAGTCGGTTGATGGAATCCGCACGCGGGTGCGCCGGCATCTGACATCGGCGCGATCCGACGTGATTGCCAACCGTCAGATCGACGTGTGGGAGATCGCCTTTGTCTGGGCCTGGCCGGTGGCGACGAAGGCAGAGGTCGAACCGCTGGAACGCGCGATCTTTGCTCGTTACGACGCCGAGCTGCCGTTGATGAACGGCAAGGCGATGGTGGCCGATGCGCCGCTGTTCGACTGGCCGGAAAAGCAGGTGGTGCAGGTCATCGACGAAGAGGAACGGCAGTCGCGTCTGACCCCGTCAAACCGGCTGCCGCGCCAGATCAAGCAGTATGACTTGCTGGTCGATTATATCCTCAACGTGAAAGAGGCCCCGCATCTCAAGCGGTCGCTTGATGCGCATTTCAAACGCATGGTGCGCTATCATCAGCGGTTTCTCTAGGCGCTACGGAGCCAGATACCGCCGCAGCACGATGTCGGGCATATGGCCACGCAAGATGCGGTCTGCCATCACGTAGAAGGGAGGATCGGTCATGCCAAGCTGCGCCGCAAGGGCGGCGCTGGCAGGATCAGACATCATGTGGTGCGTGAAGGTGATGCTATATATATCTGTTATCGCTTCTAATTCTGCCAGTGCGCGTCCGCAGTCTGCGCAGTCGTCGCCGGTAAACAACGCAATCGGCGCTCCGGCTAATACTTGATCTGTCAGGGATGAGATAAGCGCGAGATCCGCCTGCGCCTTCTCTTGATAGGCTTCGGCAGCATAGTTACGGGGGGCCACAGCGGGTGCTGCAAGCTCGGGCTCTGCCAGAAGCAACGCCCGCACTTCTTCCCCCAAGGCGCGCCGTTCTGCATGGGTCAGCGCGCCAAAGTCGGTTTGCGCGGCAACCGGGAAAGCCGCCACGCAACAGGCTAGTGCCAAGCGCATCTTAGCCGCGTTTTTCTTCCAGAATGGCTTTCATCTGGTCGTAAGGCAGATAGCCGCGCAGCAGTTCGTCCTGCATCACAAAGGTCGGTGTGCCGGAAATTTGCAGCGTTTGTGCCAGCGCGCGGGTTTTTTCGATCTCGGCGGTGACTTCGGCACTGTCCATCTTTTCCTGAATGGCCTCGGCGTCCAGATCGAAGCTGCTGGCCAAGCGTCCCAGCGACGTCGGGGTGATGTCGCCGTTAAAGCTCATCAAGGCGTCATGCACGGATTTATAGGCCTCGTCCCCCGCAACGATCTTGGTTGCGATGGCAAAGCGCGAGGCGACCATGGATTGTTCGCCCAGAATCGGCAGTTCTTTCACGATAAAGCGGATATTGCCGTCGCCATTGACCAGCTTTTCAACCTCGGAGAACGCTTTTTTGCAGTAGCCGCAACGGTAGTCCATGAACTCTACGATGGTCATGTCGCCTTCGGGATTGCCCCCGACATAGGAATAGCCGTCGTCAAAGATCGCGGCCGCATTGTCGGACACCAGCGTGAAATCCGCCTGCGCCTGGGCTTCGGCCTGACGGGCTTGCAGCTGGTTCACCGCCTCCATGATCACTTCGGGGTTTTCCATCAGATAGGCGCGGACCTCGGCGCGGAATTGCGCGCGTTCGGCATCGGTCAGTTCGGTCAGGTCCATCGCATGGGCGGGGGCTGTCAGGGAAAGGGCCACTAGGGCGGGGGCGATCAGCTTTTTCATCAGGGTCACTCGCTTGTTGTTGCGCAGGGGTGCAGGCACCGGTTGCAAGGGTGGTGCGCGATTTTGCCAGCGCGCACAAGGGTTGACGGCACCAGCGGGGTGCGGTGAAAGGTTCGGGCTCAACAGTAGGATCAAGCCCATGCGCATTTCAACCCGATCTCAGGTCGATCCCTTTATCGTGATGGATGTGATGCAGGCCGCCGCCGCCGCCGAGGCGGAGGGCCGCCACATCATCCATATGGAGGTCGGCCAACCCGGCACGGGCGCGCCCAAAGGGGCCAGCACCGCATTGACCGCCGCGATGGAGCAGGGCGCGCTTGGCTATACCGTCGCATTGGGGCTGCCTGCGCTGCGCCAGCGGATCGCGCGGATGTACGGGGAGTGGTACAATGTCGATCTGGACCCGAACCGCGTGGTCATCACCTCTGGCTCTTCGGGCGGATTCATCCTGGCGTTTACCTCGCTTTTTGATACCGGGGACCGTGTGGGCATCGGGGCACCGGGGTATCCCAGCTACCGCCAAATCCTCAAGGCGCTGGACCTTGCCCCCGTGGATCTGCCCACCTCGCTTGACAACCGCTTGCAGCCAGTGCCTGCGGATTTCGCGGGCATGGACCTGCAGGGGCTGCTGGTCGCGTCGCCGGGCAACCCGACGGGCACGATGCTGGATCACGCTGCCATGTCCGCGCTGATCGACGCGACGAAAGCGCAGGGGGCATCCTTCATCTCGGACGAGATTTACCACGGCATCGAATACGAGAAAAAGGCCGTGACCGCGCTTGAGATCACCGATGATGTCTATGTTATCAATTCGTTCTCCAAGTATTTCTCTATGACCGGTTGGCGTGTCGGCTGGATGGTTGTGCCAGAGGATCACGTGCGGGTGGTCGAACGGATCGCGCAAAACATGTTCATCTGCGCCCCCCACGCCAGTCAGGTCGCCGCGCTTGCCGCGATGGATTGCACCGATGAGCTTGAGGCGAATATGGATGTCTACCGCGCCAACCGCGCGATGATGATCACAGGCCTGCGCGAGGCGGGATTCACCCGTTTCGCGCCCCCCGACGGGGCCTTCTATGTCTACGCCGATGTGTCCGAGCTGACGGATGACAGCCGCGCATTGGCGCGGGATATTCTGGACAATGCGGGTGTGGCCGTGACCCCGGGGCTCGATTTCGATCCGGTGCGCGGGCATCACTGGCTGCGGTTTTCCTATGCGCGCAGCACCCAGGATATTGCCGAGGGGCTGGGGCGGCTCAAGACCTATATGGCGGCCCGCTGAAAGGCTGGCTCG
>NZ_DGMH01000015.1:722-1729 GCF_002388305.1 Sulfitobacter sp. UBA4523 | reverse complement strand
ATCCCTGCCGCAACCACCCCGAGCAGAACGGTGACAGGCATGCGTATTCTTCCCATTATCGCAACGGTTTGCGCGCTGTCCTTGCCAGCGTCCGCGCAGGATCTGACCGCGCTGGCGCGGGTGGACCCTGCCAAAAGCGCCATCTCGGATGGTTGGTTCGGGGGCACGACGCTGACGCTTGGGCTAAGCCAAGGGGTGCCGTTTCGGGTGTTCTTGCTGGATGATCCGGCGCGGCTGGTGGTCGATTTCCGCGAGGCCGACTGGAGCGGTGTGAACACCAAAGACCTGCTGCCTGAACCCGGACGGATTACCGGTCTGCGCTTTGGCCCGTTCCAGCCCGGTTGGTCGCGGCTTGTCGCGGATCTGGCCGAACCGATGATCCCGCGCGAGATCGGGATGCCGGTCAACAAGGGTTCCGGTCACGCCACGCTTGAGATCGCGTTGACATCCGTCACCCCCGAGGAGTTTGCCGCCGCCGCCGGTGCGCCCGTTGATCCGGCGTGGACCATGGCGCTGGCCGCACCGCCCAAGGCGGTTGCCGACCTGAAAGAGGTGCCGTTTCGGGTGGTGCTGGACCCCGGTCACGGGGGCGTTGATCCGGGGGCAGAAACAGATGGTATCCTGGAGAAAGACCTGATGCTGTCCTTTGCTCAAGCGCTGCGCGACACATTAGTCCGCGATGGGGTCGATGTGGTGATGACGCGCGACACGGATCATTTCGTCGCGCTTGAAACCCGCGTCGCCATTGCGCATCAGGCCGAAGGCGATCTGTTTATCTCGCTCCATGCGGACAGTTTGCAGCACGGCGGCGCAAAGGGGGCGACGGTCTATACGCTGTCGGACGACGCCAGCGATACTGCCACCGACCATCTGGCCGCACGCCACAACCGCGCCGATATTATCGCAGGGGCCGACCTGACCGGATCGGATGACGAGGTCGCCAGCGTGCTGCTTGATCTTGCCCGCCAAGAGACAGAGCCGCGATCGGTTGCCGCCGCTAAAGTGCT
>NZ_DGMH01000015.1:0-653 GCF_002388305.1 Sulfitobacter sp. UBA4523 | reverse complement strand
TAAAGTGCTGGTTGAAGGGATGAAGGCCGCCGGCGGGCCGATGAACCGCCACCCGCTGCGCAACGCGGGCTTTTCGGTGTTGAAATCGGCTGACATCCCGTCGGTCCTGATCGAAATCGGCTTCCTCAGCTCGAAGCGTGATCTTGCCAATCTGCGAGACCCGATCTGGCGGGCGGTCATGGTGTCGGCGATTGCGGATTCCATCGCCAGATGGCGCGACGCGGATGCTGCGCTCAAGCCCTTGATTCGCCAGTAAACCGCACCCGAACGCCCCTCTAGGTGTTGCGCGGGTTACCGCACAGGGCCACTGCATCGTGTTTTGACGATTCCCGCAGGGTTGCGTATAGACGGGTCACCAACCCTCCTTGCAAGGAACTGCCAGCCGTGTTTCGTTTGATCCTGTCTTTCTTCGGGGGTATTTTTACCACCCTCACCATGAGCATCGGTATGGTCGCGCTGACCATCGGCGCGGTGTTCTGGATGTATGGCCGCGATCTGCCCAGCCACGAATCCCTTGCGCAATACACGCCCCCGACGATCAGCCGGATTTATTCGGGGCAGGGGCGGCTGATTGATGAATTCGCCAAGGAACGCCGCTTGTCCTGGCCTCCCAAAGTGCTGGGATTACAGGCGTGAACCACTGTGCCTGGCCG
>NZ_DGMH01000013.1:40476-68252 GCF_002388305.1 Sulfitobacter sp. UBA4523 | reverse complement strand
CCGCTACGTAAGACCCGAACCGTAACCCGTCGTCCCCGTCTAGCGCCCCGTGTCTGCTTGTCTGCGTCTCCGGTAGAACGCTCTATAGACCTGTGATTTGGGGGCTGCAACAGCTTTTTTCAAAAAACTTCGTTTTTTTCGATTTTATTCGGAACCGCGCTGATATCGCGTGCTGCTGGCGCTGTGCCCCCATTCCGGTCCCTATGCCCCAAGCCGGCAGTAAAGCCCCGCGGCCAGCTTTGCGCGCTCTACCAGACTGTCGACTTCGATATGTTCGTTCAGCGTATGGAGCCCCTGCCCCCGGACCCCGATGGAATCGAGCGTGGGCAATCCGAGGTAACCGGTAAAGTTCCCGTCCGATCCGCCGCCTGCCGATTGGCCGGTCATCTCGAACCCCAGCTCGCGCGAGATGTCTTGCGCCACCCCCAGCATCGCCATCGTGCCGGGCTGGTCCGGTTCCCACACGGGGCGGGTCACGCCCCGCGTGACCTCCATCACCACATTCCCCTGGTCCGCGTTCAACGCCATCATCTTGGCGATGCCCGCATCCAGTTGTTCCTGTGTCTTGGCCATAGACAGGACTTCGGCATCGCAGACCGAAGAGACGCAGTTCACCCATTGCCCCGCGTTGAACACGCCCAACGAGAAGGTACAGTCGTCGCTGGTCATGCCTTCGATCACGGCGACATGCTTTGCCATTTCGGCAATCGCCGACACGCCATCCTTCAGCGCCCATCCCGCGTGGCTGGGTTTGCCGCGGGTTTGCAGGTTAAACCGCGCGATGGCATAGCGCCCGATCACCGCGCCGCCGTCGGGGCAGGCAGGTTCGGGCACAAGGATATATTTATGGCGCTTGGCCTCGGCCTCGATCAGCGCGCGGGTCGACGGTGTGCCGACCTCTTCATCCGGCGTGAACAGCACGGTGACGGGCAGCGGAGTTTCGACCCCGGCGGCCAGCAATTTGCGCAGCGCATCAAGGAAGACATAATTGCCGCCCTTCATATCCATCAGCCCGGGGCCATAGCAGATACCGCCCTCGCGGCGGAACGGCAGCTTTTTCAACGTGCCCACAGGGTGGACCGTATCCATATGCCCCAAGAGCAGAATACCCCCCTCGCCCGCGCGGGGGTGGGGCATGGTGGCACGCACGCTGTCGCCGAACCCCATCCGGCCCGGGATCCGTTCAACCCGCGCGCCCAAGGCCGCCAAATCATGCTGCACCAGATCCATCATCCGGTTCACGGCCCCCGCGTCAAAGGTCGGGCTTTCGGTTTCGATCCAGGGGCGCAGCCCTGCGATCATCTCGTCCGTGTCAAACGGCAGCTCAAGCGGATTGGTCATGTCGGGTCTCCTCCCTATTGCGATGCCGTGATCTGCGGCACCGCCAGACGTTTTGATGATAGCGTAACTTCAGGCCTTGGGCAGACGTGTTTCCACGATGCGCGCATAGATCGATGCGCCCACGGGCAGCATCGCGTCATCCAGCACGAAGCCCGGATTATGCAGCGGCACATTGCCCGCGTGTCCGACACGGCAATAGGCACCGGGCACGACTTTCAGCATATCGGCAAAATCCTCTGATCCCGTGGCCTGCTCGGTCGATTCTGACGACAGGTCAGCGCCCACCACATCTGCGGCGGCTGCGACATAGGCGGTGGTCAGGTCGGGGTCGTTCATCAGCACGTCAAAGACATTGCGCAGGTCCACGTCAATCTCCACCCCGTAAGACAGCGCCATGCCCGCGCAGATATCGCGGATGCGCTGATCGGCGAGCTGGGACACATCGTCATGGAAATAGCGGATGGTGCCGGCGATCGTCGCGGTATCGGGCACCACGTTATAGGCAGAGCCCGCATTGAACTTGGTCACCGACAGAACGATGGGCTTGGTGGGGATGATATTGCGGCTGGCGATGCTTTGCAGCTGTTGCACCAAAGCGGAGCCGATAACGATCGGGTCTTTCGACTGATGCGGCGCGGCGGCGTGGCTGCCGGTGCCCTTGATCGTGATGTCGAAAAAGCTCGCCCCCGCCATCGCCGGCCCCGGCGTGACAGACACGACGTTGGGCTCCGAATTCGGATCGTTGTGCATCCCGTAGATCTCGTCACAGGGGAAGCGTTCAAACAGCCCCTCGGCGATCATGCGGCGCGCACCGCCCAGACCTTCCTCGGCAGGTTGGAAGATCAGCACCACGGTGCCGTCAAAATCCCGTGTCTCGGCCAGATAGCGCGCGGCCCCCAGCAGCATCGTGGTATGACCGTCGTGACCACAGGCATGCATCCGCCCCGGATTGGTCGAGGCATAGGCCACGCCCGAGGTTTCCTCGATCGGCAGCGCGTCCATATCGGCGCGCAGCCCCACGCGGCGGTTGCCACCCCCCTGCCCCTTGATCAGCCCGACCACACCGGTGCCGCCGATGCCCTCGTGTACCTCGTCCACCCCATAGGCGCGCAGCTGCGCCGCCACGATGCCCGAGGTCCGCACCTCTTCGAACCCCAGTTCGGGGTGGGCGTGGAAATCCTGACGGATCGCGGTCAGATCGCTGGCAAAGGATTCGATCTTTGGAATGGTGGTCATAGGGTGGCTCCTGTCACGGGGGTCGTGCGATCCAGCGCACGGAAGTTGGCGAAATCCCAATGCCGGCCGGGCGCGGCCTCGATCAGGTTGCGGGTGTAGTCGTGGCGCGGCGCGGCAAGCACCTCGCCCGCGGGCCCATGTTCGACGACAACGCCTTTCTGCATCACCAGCACCTCGTCGCAAATCTGCGCCGCGACCCGCAGGTCATGGGTGATGAACAGCATGGCGATGCCGAATTTTTCCTGCACATCGTCCAGCAGATCAAGCACCTGCGCCTGCACGCTGACATCCAGCGCCGACACGGCCTCGTCCGCGACCAGCAGATCGGGCTTCATTGCAACAGCGCGCGCGATGGCGATCCGCTGGCGTTGGCCGCCCGAGAATTGATGCGGATAGCGGTCCAGCGCATCGCGCGGCAGGTCCACCAGCTCCATCAGCTCGGCGGCGTGTTCCATCGCATCGGCGCGGCTGGTGCCAAAGTTGATCGGCCCCTCGCACAGGCTGCGCGCCACGGTCCAGCGCGGGTTCAGCGACCGGTAAGGGTCTTGAAACACGATCTGGAAATGCTTGCGATGCGGCTGCAACTGACGGCGCGACAGCTGCGCGATCTCGGTCCCGGCAACAGTCACCTTTCCCGCCGTAGGGTCGATCAGCCGCATGATGGCACGGGCCACGGTCGATTTACCCGACCCGCTTTCGCCCACGATCCCAAGGGTACGCCCCGGCTGGATGGTGAAATTCACATCCTGCGCCGCCCGCACCCCTTGGCTGGCGCGAAAGAAACCGCCCCCGCCATAGGTCATCTCTAGCCCGTCCACGGTGATCACATTCCGCGCCTCCGCCGGTGCCCGAGGGGGGCGCGGATCAAGGTTGGGCACCGCCTGCAACAGCTTGCGGGTGTAGTCTTCCTTGGGCGCGGTCAACAACTGCCGGATCGGCGCGCTTTCAACAATGCGGCCCTTCTGCATGACGCTGACCGTATCCGCGATCTCGGCGACCACGCCCATGTCGTGCGTGATGAACAGCACCGCCGTGCCGTGGCGTTCCTGCATCTCTGAAATCAGCTTGAGGATCTGCAACTGCGTCGTCACATCCAGCGCCGTCGTCGGCTCGTCCGCGATCAACAGATCAGGGTCAAGGATCAACGCCATCGCGATCATGATGCGTTGCCGTTGCCCGCCTGAGAGCTGATGCGGGAAAGCGGCATAGATGCGTTCCACATCCGGCAGATGCACCTGCTCCATCATATCGATGGTGCGGGCCTTGGCCTCGGCGCGGGACAGATCGCTGTGCATGTTCAGCACTTCCTCGATCTGCTCGCCCACCCGCAAAACAGGGTTCAGCGCGGTCATCGGTTCCTGAAAGATCATCGCGATCCGCCGCGCCCGCAAGGCCCGCATCTGCGCCGGCTTGGCTTGGGTGATCTCGATCCCTTCCAAGTCAATCGACCCGCCCTGAATTTCCAGCGCATCCTTGGGCAGCAGCCCCATCGCCGTTAGCGAGGTGACAGATTTGCCCGACCCGCTTTCGCCCACCAGACAATGGGTCTCGCCCGCGCGGATATCCAGATCAATCCCGCGCAACACCGGATCGGCCTTGGGCCGCCCCGCCAGCCCCACCGTCAGCCCGCGTATTTTCAGAACGCGTTTGGCATCGGTAAAGTCTTTGGACTTGAATTCCATCTCACACCTCCCGCTTTTTCATACGTGGATCAAGGATATCGCGGGCCGTGTCGCCCAACAGGTTGATCGCCAGAATACATAGCGACAGCATCAACCCCGGCCAGAAGATGAGCCCCGGCTTGATCTGGAAATAGCTTCGCCCCTCGGCCATGATATTCCCCCATGTGGGGATCTCGGTCGACACGCCCGCCCCCAGAAAGCTCAGGATCGCCTCGATCAGAATGGCAGAGGCGCAGATATAGGTGCCTTGCACGATCAGCGGCGCAAAGGTGTTGGGCATCAGATGCTGCAACAAGACCTTGGGCATGGACGATCCAAGCGCGATCGCCGCCTCGACATAGGGTTCTTCGCGCGCGGTCAGCACCACCGACCGGACCAGCCGCACGACGCGGGGCACCTCCGGCACGGTGATCGCGATGATCACCGATGTCACGCTCGGCCCGTTCAGCGCGACCAGCGCGATCGCCAGCAGGATCGCGGGGATCGCCATCAGACTGTCCATGATCCGCATGATGATACTGTCGGCCAGCCGGAAATACCCCGCAACCAGACCAATCAGCAGCCCCACGGCGACACTGACCACCGCCGCCCCGACACCGATCAGCAGCGACACGCGCCCCCCCGTCACAACGCGGCTAAAGATATCGCGGCCGTAAGGGTCCGTGCCCAGCAAGAAGTCATCCGACGGCGGCTTCAGCCGCGCCATCGCATTCATCTCAAGCGGGTCATAGGGCACATAGTAAGGGGCCAGCACCGCCGCGAGGACAATCGCCACAAGGATCACCGCCGCAATCGTCGGACCTACGCCGATCCGCATCGCTTTGGGGACAGAGAATAAACCGGTCACAACCTGAAAGGCGCTGTGCCGAGAGCTTGGGATCTGCGTCATATCAGTACCGGATCCTTGGATCGAAGAATGAATAGGAAATGTCGATCAACAGATTGACCGTCACATAGATGCCCGCGGTCAGCAGGATCATCGCCTGAATAACCGGATAGTCGCGCGCCAGAATGGCATCGACTGTCAGCCGCCCGATCCCGGGGATGTTGAACACGCTCTCGGTCACCACCACGCCCGAGATCAGCAGCGCGAAGCCCGTGCCGATGATGGTCAGGATCGGCACCGCCGCATTGCGCAGCGCATGGCGGAACAGCACGATATTCTCGCGCACCCCCTTGGCGCGGGCGGTGCGGATATAATCCTCGCCCAGAACCTCAAGCATCGACGCCCGCGTCATCCGCGCGATCAGCGCGATATAGATCGTGGCCAGCGTCAGCGACGGCAGGATCGCACGGCTAAAGAACGGCCCGATGCCATCGGTTGGCGATTTATAGCCCTGCACCGGCACCCATTTCAGGTCGATGGCGAAAATCTGGATCAGGATATAGCCGATGACAAAGACCGGCACGGAAAAGCCGAGCACCGAAAAAGACATCACCAGGAAATCCACCCAGGACCGGTGCCGCCACGCGGCAATCACCCCCATCGGCACGGCCAAAGCGACCGAGATCACAATCGTCATCAACGCGATATTCAACGTCGGCCCCAAACGGTCGCCGATCATCCCCGCAACCGAGGTATTCGACAGCAGCGATGTACCCAGATCACCGCGCAGCAGCTGGCCCATCCATGTGCCGAACTGCACCAGCAGCGGGTCGTTCAGCCCCAGACTGTCACGGATACGCTCAAGCTGCGCAGGGGTGGCAGCATCACCGGCAAGGATCGCGGCAGGATCACCGGGCGTCAGCCGCAGCAAGAGAAACACAAAAATCGCAACGATCACCATCACCGGTATCGTGGCCAATATGCGCTTGAGGATATAGAAAAACATGCCGAAGGCTCCTTGCGGTCGTAGGGGTGAGAGGCGCGCATCGCAGCGCGCCTCTCAAGGCAGATCACTCTGCCGCTTTGGTCATGTTCCAGAACACCGGCACCGGCGACGGGATCATGTCTTCGATGTTGGACCGACGCGCCTGCGGGATGATGTATTCGCCCATCATCAGATAGTTCACGTTGTCCATCACATGCTCCTGAATACGCGTCGCGATCTCTTTCTTGGTCGCGTCGTCGCTGGCCGAGACATACTCGGTCCGCATGGCTTCGATCTCAGGGTCATCGGGCCAGCCGAACCAGCCATCATCGCCGCGGCCGTTCAACATCACGTTGACCAGCGGGTCAGAGACTTCGGGCACCATCCAGTTGGTGAAGAACAGGTTCCACCCGCCCTCGGCCACAGGCGACTGCTGTGCGCGGCGTTGCACGACCGACTGCCAATCCATCGACTGCATATCGACCTCGAACCCCGCCTCGCGCAGCGCTTGGGCTGCAACCACAGGCTGGTTGTTCAGGCTGATCACATCGGTCGGGGCCATCAGGACAATCGGCGTTCCGTCATAGCCCGCTTCTTCCAGCAGTTCCTTGGCACGCTCGGTATTCGCGCCACCGGTCAGCAAGTCAGATCCCGCCTCGTCGCCCAAGGGGGTCGAGCAGCCAAAGATCGCGCCACAGACTTTGTAGTATTCAGGATCACCCTGCATCGTCGCCAGCATGGATTCCTGATCCAGCGCGGCCATCGCCGCCTGACGCACCAGCTTGTTGTCAAACGGTGCATGCAAGAAGTTCGGACGCCCGATGGTGACATAGCCCAGATCATCGCGTTTCTCGACGACGACATCCTCATTGCCCGACAGGATCGGCATCAGGTCGATCTGAACCTGCTCAAGATAGTCGATCTCGCCTGCGGACAGCGCATTCAGCGCGGTCAGCGCATCGGGCATCGTGGTCCAGACCACCTTGTCCACATTGACGACCTTGCCGCCTGCCATCCAGGATGCGGGCTCGTCGCGCGGCACATAGTCGTCGAACTTTTCATAGGTCACCGACACGCCGGGCTCATAGGCATCCTGATCGAACACAAATGGACCGGAGCCGATGTATTCCGTGATCGTCTCATCGGCAGAGGTTTCGGCAACACGCGCCGGCATGATGAACGGCGGCACCGCGGATTGCTTGGAAATCACGTCGATCAGCGGGCCAAAGGGCTTGGTCAGCGTCCAGACAACGGTCTTGTCATCTGTCGCTTCAAGGCTTTCGGTCACGTCAAAGATCAACTGCCCGCCGCTGTCGCGCTTGCCCCAACGGGTCAGAGAGGCAACAACATCGGCGCCGGTCACAGGCGCGCCATCGTGGAACACCAGCCCGTCGCGCAGGGTGAACGTATAGACCAGCCCGTCGTCGGATGTCTCCCAGCTTGCCATCTGCGGCTGCGGGGTGAAATTCTCGTCCACCGCCGTCAACACGTCATAGATCATATAGGCGTGGTCACGCGTGATGTGCGCCGTGGTGATCACCGGATCCAGCACCCGCAGGCCCGAGTGCATGACCGCCGTGATCGTGGTTTCTTCCTGCGCGAAGCTCGCGGCAGGCACCAGCAGCGCAGCCGTGGTCATCAGCGACGCCGCCAGCCCCCGGCTTTGTTTCAATGTGGGTCGTAAAGTCAGCATATCAATTTCCCATGTTGGTTGTGGTCATTGTTATATTTGGACACCGCCGGTTGATCCGCCGGTATCGGGGCGTGCAGCAGCCGCACGCGCGGCCCCGAAAACGGGACCGTTAGGAGAAAGCCGCAACCCCTCACGCAACCGCGTAAAGGGCAGGTCTGCGGGGTCGAACGGCATGGGGCCGGGGGCACGCGCGACAATAATCTCGCGCGCACTCGGGGTGAAATCGGCCCGAAAATGGGTAGAGCTTTTGACGACAAGGATTTTCTGCGTCTCTGGTGCGATCCCGACAAAGCGGAACATCTCGCGGTCAGCCATCTGCGCAATCCGCGTTGTGACGGCCACCCGCACGCCGCCGATGCGCAAACAGGCCGAGGGCCCCAGATCCAGCATCGTCCCACCGTAATATGGGCCGGTGGCTTTCACTTTGCCCTCCGACAGCATCTCGACAACGGCCTCGACCTCGACGGGGCTATCGTCGGGCAAACCGGGGTGGCCTCCCAAGCGAAAGACCGCGCGCGCGCCCTCCCCCAGCTCGTGGGCTTGGGCGGCGGAATGCGGGTCTACGATCAGCCCGATCGCCGCGTCTTGGGCATCGGCATCGATCAAGGCTCGCAACATCCCCGTCGTGGCAGAGACCCCACCCGCGCCGGGGTTGTCTTGGGTATCTGCAATCACCACAGGCCCCTGCCCTGCCCCTTTTGCCGCGCGCACCGCATAGGAAACCGCCGCGTCAGGGGTAAAAGTATCGTTGTCGAACTCGGATTCGGCAGCGGCATAGGCATCCGCCACCGCATCTGCTGCGGCATCCGCCGCCGCTTGAGTCTCGGCATAGGCCACCGCCGTGGGGCCACAATCGGCAATATCCGCGGCCGGAAAGCCCATGAACAGCGACGCCGACAGTGCGCCTTGCGCCTCAACCTCTGTCAGGTTTTCATACAATCCCTTGGCGGGCTGCATATCCGTGGTCTGAAACGGGATCGGCACCAGATAGGACATGCGACGGAACGCTTTGGCCGGGCGCGTGCCGGTCTGCATCACATGATCCAGCAACCGCGCCGCTGCGGCACCGGTATCGGCCATATCGATGTGCGGATAGGTGCGGAATCCCGCCAGCACATCCACCGTGTTCACAAACTCTTCCGAGATATTGCCATGCAGGTCCAATGCGGCGGCAATCGGCACATCCGGCCCCACCAATGCGCGCACCTGACGGGCAATCTCGCCCTCCCCGTCATCGTGATGCGTCGCCACCATCGCGCCGTGCAGGTCCAGAAACACACCATCCAACGGCCCTGCGGCACGTAGCCCGTCCAGAATTTCGCCCAGAATAGTGTCGAACGCATCCTGCGTCACAGGTGCCGATGGAATAGCCCCCGCCCAAAGAACAGGCACCACATCCCAATCCGAATCCCCCGCGACCTTCAACGCACCGGTCATGCCAAGGTTCACTTCCTGAAAGGCGTCGATCATCGCGGGGCCACCCACCATAGGGACATAACCGCCACCGGCCTTGAAGGCCGCCATATCCGCAGGCTCGGGCGCAAAGGTATTGGTTTCATGAAGAAATCCGGCCATGGCGACGCGCATCGGGGAACCCACCTTTAAATCATGTATCGCTTCACAAAACTGAATGTATTGCTTGGCGATACGGCTGTATTGCCATACGATGCTAGGCACTGACCTATCCTCGCGTCAACCCGGAGCGCTTAATGCCAGACCCCAAACGACCACATTCCTCTGTCGCGTCTAATTTTCAGGCAGATGCCGATAGGCTCTTTGTGCGCTCCGCCGCCCGCGCCATCCATGTGCTCAGCGCGTTTCACGAGGCCGACGGCCCGCTCAGCCTGTCAGACATCGCCACGAAGGCAGAGATCGACCGATCCGCCGCGCAACGTCTTGTGCATACGCTCATGACATTGGGGCACATCCGGCGCAGCCCCGACGACCGCGGCTACCTGCCCGGATTGCGCTTGCTCGACCACACCCACGACACCCTACGTCTGGACCCCGTGGTGCAGGTCGCCACCCCCGTTATCCTCGAGATGCGCAAATCCATCGCCGAACGGATCGACTTCAGCCTCTATGATGAGACCCGCGTGATCTATGCCCTGCGCATGCAAAGCAAACGCGAAACGTTTTACGCCACGCTTGTGGGCCATAGCGTCCCCACCTATTGCACCGCCGGCGGCCGCGCGACCCTCTGCGCCCTGCCCCCCGAAGAAGCGCGCGAGATCATCAATCGCTTCCCGCTGCACAGCTATACCTCTTACACCAACGTGGACCCCGACAGCATCATGAACAGTCTCGAACAGGCCCGTAGAGACGGTTTTGCCCAAGTGCAGAACGAATTCGTCTTGGGCGAAGTCGCCATTGGCGTGCCCGTCGTCAACCGTCAGGGCCGTCCCTTGGGGGCCATCCACATCGCCGGCTCGCTTTCCGAATGGAGCGCCGAAGACTTCGCCCGCCGCGCGGCCCCCATCGCCCAAGAAGCCGCCCGCGCCATCAGTGGCAGTTTCTAGCCCTTGAATTCGATCCGCGTCACCGGCCCCAACTCTGCCTCCACCGCCGCAACAAGCGGGCGCAGAAGATGTGTCTCAATATAGCGTTGCGCGAATTTGCTCGGCGTGCGCAGCTCAAGCACGCCCCCTTCGAACGCCACATATTCAAGCTGCGAGAACCACGCCTTGAACTGATCCACGTTCTCCCGCGACAGGTTCACCATCGCACGTTGCCACGTACCCGGCCCGCCCTGCGCGGGCTCTGATGCCTCGGGTTTCGCATAATCGGCCAGTTGCACCACCTTGACCGGCGTTTCGCTGCGATACCGCTCTTTCATCCGCGCATCGTAATCCGGCCCGACCAGCGGCCAGCACGGCTCTGACAGCCGCGCGATCTGCGCATAATTCAACCGATAGGCCGCCACCCTGCCCCGCACGCCGCCGCGCGTACAAATCAACAACTGCGCATCCGTCAGCCGTTTGATCTCGCGTTTCACCGTGCGTTCATTCACCGACCACATCCGCGCCAGATCCCGCTGGCCCACGCTCAGCTCGTCAGCGCGCCAATTATACCGCGAGGTCACCGCCGCGATGAGCCGCATCAACGAGGTCTGCAAGGTCGGTGATCCGTTCAACCCCGCCACGCTCAAAGCGGTCAAAAGGTCGTACTTGATCACCCCGGCTTCAGGGCCGGTCAGCCGCAATGGGTTCATGGTTTTGCCTACTCGATGTATCGTCTTATTTTTATCGGTCAGCTTCTTTGAGCCGATTCCGTTTATGCTTTCTACAAAGCTCTAAATCCCGTCTTCTGTCAACCCGCTGGGAAAAACAGGAATTACCCTTTTCCTTAATCCAAATTCAATTTGGTAAAGGTTAATAGGTTAAGGGGGACGCTAAGGTGTCACCATATCAGGGGATCGCTGTCACCAAAACAGCCCCATATGCCCCTTGCCTGTCACCAAAATCTCTTTGCCCCGCGTTAACCGCAGCGAAATAAACCCGTTCTTCAGGATCAGCGCGCGAATTTCGGGAAAATTAGGTTTTGCCAAATTGCCGAATTCGCGTTATTCGAAATTCGAGGCTTAAAAACGCGAGTAGAAAGATGAGAAATCACAACGACCTTCTTAACATGAACGAGCGCAGCTTGGAACAACAGGCCGCCGTGCGCCGCGCCACCTTCTCCCCCGGAGAGATCAAGGCCCTGCGCCCCTTCTCTATCTGGGAGATCAGCCAGTTCATGTTCGACGTCCCCGCCGACACCCTGCGCAAGAAGCTGGCGGACGACCCGACCCTGCCCCAGGGGCTCACCGAAGAGGATGGCCGCCAGCGCTGGTTCAGCCTCGAAGAGATCAACGAGCTGCGCCGCCGCGCCAAGTTCCGCGGTCGCAAGCTGCTGCCTGAACGCCCCCGGGGCCGTGCCATGCGCGTGGCCGTGTCGAACTTCAAAGGCGGCGTCGGGAAGACCGTCGTCGCACAACACCTCGCCCATGCCGCCGCCCTTGACGGCTACCGCGTGCTCTGTGTCGACTTCGACCCGCAGGCGACGCTGACCCATTCGATGGGGCTGACCGAGGTCAAGGAAAGCCACACGGTCTGGGGCATCATGTGCCGCGACCTCTGCCGTGAATCCAACCGGATCATGGAAAGCTATGATGACCCCGATGACTGCCCCTACCCCGCCGCGGACGAATTGCCCGAAGACGTGCAATCCATCGGCGCGCAGCGGTTTCAGGAATTCATCCAGCCCACCTGCTGGCCCACGATCGACATCATCCCGTCCTGCGCCAACGCGGCCTTCGTCGAGTTTGCCTCGGCCCAATACCGCGCGCTCCACAAGGCATGGAGCTTTTTCGGCTGCGTCGCGCGCTATCTCGATGAGCTGCCCGACGATCAATATGACATCATCATTTTCGACTGCCCGCCCGCCATCGGCTACCAGTCCCTAAACGCCGCGTTTGCGGCTGATATCCTCTATATCCCCTCGGGCCCGGGCTACTGGGAGTATGACAGTACGACCAGCTATCTGGGCCAGCTTGGCGACGCGATGGCCGATATCTCGGAAGGGTTTGCAAGCCTCGCAGCGGACGCAGGCATTACGCTTCCTAAACAGTTTTCCGACATCCGTTTACTTATGACCCGTTTTGAATCCAACAATCCGCTGCACAGCGCCATGATCGACGCGTTCAAGAACGTCTTCGGCGCCGACGTCTGCGCCCACCCGATTGAAATGACCCGCGCGGTCGAACAGTCGGGCCGGTTCCAGATGTCGGTTTACGAACAGGACTATCGCCAGATGACGCGCGAAACATGGAAACGGGCGCGGCAGAGTTTTGACCGTGCCTATGACGAGTTTTTGCAAACCGTGCTCGAAGCGTGGAAAGAAAACGGAAAACGTAAGGAGAAGGCAGAATGAGCAGTAAAAACAAATTCGGCTTCGCCCCGGTAGAAGCCCCCACATCCGGCAGCCGCCGCAACCGCCAGCCGGGCCCCATGGGCGCCGCCGTGCGGGACGTGGCCGAAAACCTGCAAGAGGCAACGGAAGCCAAAATCGAACAGCGCCGCCGCAACGCCGAAGACGCCAAGACTTTCCGGCAAGCCCAAGGCGAAGGCCGCGTGCTCTACCAGATCGACCTGTCGGAAATCTTCACCGACGATCTGCCGCGCGATCGCCTTGCGCTGGAAGAAGTCGCGCAGTCCGACGAGATGGAGGAGCTTAAATCCTCGATCCGCGAACGCGGGCAGCGCGAACCCGTCGAGGTCTATGTCGGGCCGAACGGGCGCTACCAGCTCAAGAAAGGCTGGCGCCGATTCACCGCCCTGTCGCAGTTGTTTTCCGAAACCAAAGACGATCGCTTTGGCACGATCACCGCGCGGGTAGAAGTGGGCGAGGATGACCGCATTTCGCGCTATGTGGATATGGTCGAAGAGAACGTCGTGCGCGAAGACCTGTCTTTCGCCGAGATGGCGCAGGTCGCGATCACAGCCGCCAAGGACGACGCGGTGGAAGAGATCGACCCGGCAGAGCTGGTGACCCGTCTTTACAGCGCGCTGCACAAGACCAAGCGGTCTTACATCAAAAGCTTCGTCTTCCTTCTCTCGGCGTTGGAGGGGAGCTTGCAGTGGCCCAAGGCCGTGCCGCGCAATCTGGGAGTCGATGTCGCGCGCGCGCTGCGCACACCGGATCAAGCCAGTGTCTTGCAGGAAAAACTCTTGGATGCCTCGACACCGGACGAGCAGAATAAAATCCTCAAGGATTTTCTGACCACCTCGAACGAACCGACAGAGAAGCCCGCCTCCAAGGCAGAGCCGAAGCAGAAGTTCGAATTCTACGTCGGCCAGACCAAGGTCACCGCCCGCCACGGTGAATGCCGTTTGATGAGCGATATCGACTTTGCCACCATGCCCAAAAAGCAATTGGAAGAAGCCGTGCGTGCCTTTGAAGAGGTGCTCAGCAACGGGCCGCGCATCCGGTAAGCGGTTACCCATGGGTAACCACTGCCCACCCGGTTACCCATGGGTAACCACCGCGCATCGGGTTACCCATGGGTAACCGGCAAGGGTAAATGATAGGGATAGCAGGGAAGGGGGCGCAGAGGCGTCCCCTTTTTTGTGCGTTTACGGGGCGGAGCGCGCAATTGCCCCATTTCCCAATAAAACAAGGGGTTTTCGGCGCGAATATCGGCTTAACGCGTTGATTCAAAACAGCTTTGCGGCTCAAAGATGCAGATTTCACCATGATTCCGCCATGTCCGCACCAGAACCCGACGTTGAACCATGGACATCCCCTGAAACGCGGGATTAACGTGCGCCCATAGGGGAGGGCTGGCAGATGTCAGAAAGACCTTATCGACATATTTTTGATCTCGGGAGAAACATCATGGATCGTCGTTCATTTATTCGTGGCGCAGGCGTTGCGGGGGCAGGGGCCGTTGCTTCATCGCTGGCCGCACCCGCCGTCGCCCAAGGCAACATTACCTGGCGCATGGTCACCACCTGGCCGAAAAACTTCCCCGGTCTGGGTGTCGGCGCGCAGCGTCTGGCCGACCGTATCACAGCGGCCTCCGGCGGCCGTCTGACCGTGCAGGTCTACTCAGCGGGTGAGCTGGTGCCGCCGCTGCAATCGCTGGACGCCGTGATCGATGGCTCCGCTGAGATGAGCCACGGTGCCGCCTATTATTGGCAGAACAAATCGCCCGCGCTGTCCTTCTTTACCGGCGTGCCCTACGGCATGACCACGCCAGAACTGACAGCCTGGATGCGCTATATGGGCGGTCAGGAAATCTGGGACGAGATCTATGACCAGTTCGGCGTTCAGGGCTTCCTGTCGGGCAACACCGGCACGCAGACAGGCGGTTGGTTCCGCGACGAGCTGACCAGCCTTGACGATGTCAAAGGCGTGCGCTTCCGGACCCCCGGCCTTGGCGGTCGCGTATGGGAGAAACTGGGCGCGACGGTCACCAACATGGCCGCGGGCGAGATCTTTCAGGCGCTGCAATCGGGCACGCTGGACGCAGCCGAATTCGTCGGCCCCTACAACGATCTGGCGCTCGGCTTCCATCAGGTTGCCAAGAATTACTACATGCCGTCCTTCGTTGAATCCGGCCTCGCGACCGAGCTTGTCGTCGACAAGAAGAAGTATCAGGAACTGCCCGAAGACCTGCAGGCGATCATCCGTGATGTAAGCCAGGCGGAATACGATCAGGTCGCGGCCGACTTCTATGCCAACGATCCACGCGCGCTGAAAACGCTGGTGGAAGAGCACGGCGTGACCGTCCGCAACTTCCCCGACGACATCATGGAAGCCGGTGCCAAAGCCTCGGTCGAGGTGGTCGAGGAACTGCGCAGCAGCGACGACCCGCTGGTCAAGAAAACCGCCGACAGCTTTGTCGAAGCGCTGAACCTTGTCCGCACCCGGACAGAGAAGATCGACAGCCCCTACATTCAGGCGCGTCAGAGCTTCCTGAAATACTAAGCTCCGCCCGTAGGACACAGAAACGGCCCGGTGGAAACACCGGGCCTTTTTTCGTGATGGGGCAGGGGCCTAGTCCCCGTCCCGCCCGGTGGCACACCGGGCATCGCCCTCCCTCCCCCCGGAGGGCGATTTTGTGACGTCGCGCAATCTGCATCGGTCAGCGGTTGATGCACCGGGGGCTGCCACTTTTGAATCTGCGGATCGCCCCCCAGGGAGGGCGATCCCCTTAGCCTGCGATCAGTTTGGGCAACCAGGTCACGATCTGCGGGAACATGAACAGGATCGCAATCGCCACCACCTGCAGCATCACGAAGGGCAGGATGCCCTTGTAGATCGCGCTGGTGGGCAGGTCCGCCGGGGCCACGCCGCGCAGGTAGAACAGCGCAAAGCCGAAGGGCGGGGTCAGGAAGGACGTTTGCAGGTTCACCCCCACAAGCACACCCAGCCAGATCGGATCGACATCCAGCATCAGCAGCACCGGTGCGGTGATCGGGATCACGATAAAGATGATCTCGAAGGTGTCGAGGATGAAGCCCAGGAAGAACATGATGATCATCACCACCGCCACCGCGGCGAGCGTCCCGCCCGGCAGGTTGCTGAGGAATTCATGCACCAGATTGTCGCCGCCCATCATACGGAACACGACCGAAAAGACCGAGGCCCCGAGCAGGATCACAAAGACCATGCTGGTGATTGTAGCCGTGGCGACCATCGTTTCCTTAAGCACGCCAAAGGACAGACGCCAGCGCAATGCGGCGAGGATCATGGCCCCGACGGCACCGACGGATGCGGCCTCTGTCGGGGTGGCGATGCCGCCCAGAATAGACCCTAACACGGCCAAAATCAGCGCCAGAGGCGGGACAAGCGCCACAAAGACCTCGCGCAGCAGCTTTGATTTCTCATCCGCTGGAACGGGGGTGGCAGGGCAGGATTTAGGGTCTGTTGCGGCTTTGAACAGCACATACCCGAGGTAGAGCGACACGAGCAGCAGCCCGGGCAGCAGGGCCCCGGCAAAAAGATCCCCGACAGAAACAGGCGTGGGGGCAAAGTTGCCCTTGGCCATCTGCACCTGCGAGTTGATGCCCGACAGCATATCGCCCATGAAAATCAACACGGTAGAGGGGGGGATGATCTGGCCCAAAGTGCCGCTGGCGCAGATCACGCCGGTGGCCAGTTTCGGGTCATAGCCCGCCCGTAGCATCGCGGGCAGCGAGATCAGCCCCATCGTCACCACGGTCGCGCCCACCACACCCGTAGAGGCCGCGAGCATCGCCCCGACCAGCACCACAGAGATCCCGAGCCCGCCGCGCATATTGCCGAACATCTTGCCCATGGTGAGCAACAGTTGTTCGGCGATCTGGCTGCGCTCCAGCATCACCCCCATGAAGATGAACAGCGGCACGGCGACGAGCACTTCGTTCGTCATAAAGCCGATATATCGGTTGGGCAAAGACCCGAAGTTGGATGGGTCGAACACGCCCAAAGCCATGCCTACACCGCAGAATAGTAACGAAGTGCCGGCAAGGGTGAAGGCCACGGGGAAGCCCAGAAGCAGAAAGCCGATGACCCCAAAGAACATCAGCGCGGCGAGCATCTCGCCAATCATGATCGGGTCCATCAGGCGGCTCCCTCGGTGGTGGCGGGTTTGATGGCGTCCGGGCTGTATTGCATCGCGGCGGGCACAAGATCAGCCCTGCCGCCAAGCACCAGAATGGACCGGATCGCCATGGCAATGCCTTGCGCCGCAATCAGGGCCGCAAAGACGATGATAAAGGTCTTGAGGATATAAAGCCCCGGCATCCCGCCCACATTGGCAGAGCCTTCGTGATAGCCCCAAGCGCGCTGCACGAAGGGCATCGAATAGATGTAGACGATCCATGTGAAGGGCAGCAGAAAGACGAACACCCCGATCAGGTCGGTGATGGCGCGGGTGCGCAGTTTGGCGGGACGGTAAAAGATATCGACGCGCACGTGATCGTCGCGCAGCAGGGCAAAGCCTGCCACCGCGGTGAACATCGCTCCGTTCAGCCAGATATAGAGATCCTGCATCCAGACGTAGCTGGTGGCAAAGAGGTATCTTTGTACCACTACGGTAAAGCAGACGACGACAATGGCCAGCGCGAGCCAGGAAAAGACTTTTCCGATAATCAGATTAACAGCGCAGATGAGGGATGCTACTCCAGCGAGAAAACGCACATTCCACCCTTTTCTATGGTTTCTATCGTTCTTAACGCATGTCAATCAAAGTGCCGCAGGGGAATGTCAAGCGGGGTCTCAGCATTTCGCTGTGCGAAATATTGCGCATCCGCGGCAGCCGTCCGCCCTTTTTAAGATACTTTTTGACAGTGTTCGCAACTTTAGGTTACGCATGCGCTGTGACACGCTCTGCTTAGTAAGTACCAACAGTTAAAGATAAATAGTGTAGATGACACAGTCAGCCGAATTGCTTCACATGGAAACCGGTACGTTGCTTAAACAAGAGCAGGGCCGGGCGGTCTTTGCTGTGAAAGCGCCCGATGATCTTGTTGTGAAGGTACCGATGAAAGCGCTGCGGGCGGCGGACGCGGGGCGGGTCAGACCATTTCTTTACAAACATTTTCCGACGACGCGACACCGCATGCTGTTGCGCCAGTTGACCCATGACATCGAAGTGCGGATTCGCAGCCATGACGCGGGTATTGCTTCGCCGATTGCATTCACCAACGGGGTGATGCGGACGGATATGGGGCTGGGGCTGTTGATGCAGCGGGTCGGGCCGGAAGGCGGCGGTCTGGGGATGACGCTGGACGAATTCGTCGCGCGGGATCTGCTGGATACGGCGGCGCTGAAGGCGTTGAACGATTTCTCGCGCGCGGTCTTTGCGCTTGGAGTGGTGGCCCCGGCGTTGAACTCCCGCAGCATCGTCTGGGGACAGAGGGAGGGTAAGTGGCAACCGCTGATCGTGGACGGGTTTGGCGACCCCAATGTGATCAAGCTGCGCAGCTGGGTGCCCTATCTGCGGCACCGCGCCCTGCACCGCGGGATGGAGCGGACGGCCCGCGATGTCGGGCTGCATTGGTCGCGGCGCAAAAAGATGTTTCTGCGCAGCGATTACGACGCGCTCAACTAGGGTTACCCTCTCTGCCTACTCCGCCGGAAGCTGGGAATAATACAGCGCCAGCGCGTCGATCTCGGCATCTGTCAGATTGCGAGCGGCTTTTTCCATCAGCTCTTTGCGGGGGCCGCCGCCGCGTGTGCCCTCGCGCCAAAGCTTCAGCTGCTGCGCCAGATAGGGGCGCGGCTGGCCGCTGATGCGCGGGAAGCCGGGTTTGGTCTGGTCCAGACCGGGGCCGTGGCAGGACGCGCAAGACGGCGCGTCGATATTGCCGATGGCGGCGACGCCGGCCCCTTGCTCCATCAGCTCGAGCTCTGCCGGGGGCAGGGGGGGGGGCGGGGTCGGGCCATCGGGCGCGGATGCGGCATAGTGGCGGATCACACGGGTCAGGTCATCGGGGGGAAGCTGCGTTGCTGCATGGGCCATAAAGCCGCTGTCCCGTGCCCCGGTGCGATAGGCGGTGACCGCGTCCTGCATGTACCCTTCGTCGAGGATATCGAGGCGGGGGATATGGCCGTTGCCTTTGCTGTCGCCCGTCGCGCCGTGGCAGGAGGCGCAATAGGTCAGCGCGGTGTCGTCGGCCGGTGCGTCTGACGCCAGCAGCGCGTCAAAGCCCGCGCCTTCCATCTCGCGGACATGGGTGAGGAAGGCGACCATGGCCCAGATCTCGTCCTCGCGGTTTTCGGCGGGCCAGTAGGGCATGCCGCTCATCTTGACGCCGTCCTTGACGATGGTGAACAGATGCTGCGGCTGCCAGTCGGCGACGGCGTCGGTGATATGGGGTGGTTCGGGCGACATGGCGTCGGCGGTGGCGGAGTGGATCCGGTCGGGGGCGGCGTGGCAGAAGCTGCAGGCGCTGTCGAAATGCCCCGCGCCGAGGCCGACGAGATCGGGGTCGGACAGGTCGGGCACTTGTGCGGCGTCAGGGGCGCGGAGTTTGACCGACTGGCGATAGGCGGTGTGCAGCACCCAGGACACGCCCGGAATATGGCCCGCGCGGGCAGAGACGTTGAACAGCCCCAGCCCCACGATGGTCACCGCGCCGACAGCCCCCAGCAGGGCCAGAACGATCAGGGTTTTGATCACGGTTCTCATTGCGTTTGCTCCGTTACGATTGGGGTGCGGGGTCGGTGCTGCGCAGGTCACGGCCCACCAGCCACAATCCGGCGATCAGATAGACCGGTGTGCCGATGCCCAGCATCAGCAGCCCGCCCAGTTGTTGCCCGCCAAGGTCGGCGGCGCGGCCGCAAATCTCGGCAAAGACATCGCGGGGGGCGAGGATCAGCAGCGCCCCCAGTAGGGTCATATGCATCGAGGTCAGCAGTAGCGATCCGGCCCCTGCCAGCCCGTTGTGCGCGCGCAGGGCGCTGACCCAGACCAGCAGTCCGACGATCAGGAAACTGCCCTGTTCCAGCGCAAAGCCCGCGGGCAGCAGATAGGCCATCCCGTGCAGCTGCGGCAGATGCCATGCCCAGACCACCATGAATTCAAGCACCGTTGCGATCAGCGGAGAGATGATCAGCCAGCGCAGCCGGTCGCCCAGTCCGAAGGCGAGCAGCGGTGCGACCACGGCGACCAGCCCCATATGGCGCAGCATATGGACGGGGAAGGCGGCGCCGGTCAGCCGTTCCAGCGGCACCAGCCAGAGCAGGCCAAGCAGGGCAAACCCCAGATATGTCGCCACGCGGGTCATGCGCAGCTGGCGATCAGCAGCACGGGGAGCGAGACATAGATCACCCCCACCGCCGAAATCAGCGACAGCAGGAAGGCCGCGTGGCCCATGAACTGGTGGCGGTCCTCATTGTTGCCCGCGTCGTTTTCCCATTCGCGGTCACGCACCACATCCCATTGCCGCCACGCGCCCCAGCCCAGCCAGACGATCGCCGCCAGAACGCCTATGGTCAGCAGCCCGATGCCAAGGCGCAGGGTGGTAAGGTAATCCACGCCGAGGATGTGATCGGCGCAGAACACGGTTGTGGCACCGTAGCAGATCACGAAATGCAGCGCCCAAAGCGTGGGGCTGAGGGCGAGCCGCCAGAGGCTGTCTTGTTCCTCGTGGAATTCCTCTTGCTCTTCTTCGGTGGAGATCTGGTTCATGCCAGCAACCTTGGGGCCACGCCCAGAATAAAGCCGGTGACCAGCGCGGTCAGCACCATGAAGTGCCAAAATAGCGTGACGTTGCACAGGTCGGCGTCATATTGCGGGGTCACCTTGCCAAAGATCGACCCTGCCAGCGCATAAAGCTGCATGATGATCCCCAGCACGGAATGCGCCACCAGCCAGACCATCAGCGCCCACATGGTCGCGGGGTAGACATGGGTTGTGGGCTCAAGATCGAGGACCGACAGGATGATCAGCCCCGCCCCGCCGACGGTGCAGATCGCGGCCAGTGCCAATGCGATGCGTGCCAGCGTGATATGGCTGCGTTTATTGACCTCGCGCGCGAGCACGGTCGCGGCCCATGAGACGACAAACAGCGTAACCCCTAGCGCGACGGCGGCGCCCGTCGCGTGGTCCGCTCCGATGGTGATAAAGTCCGGTCGCGCGGTCCAGTAGAAGAAGAACCCGAAGACGAGGCTGGCGAAGGCGGTGCTGTCGCCCAGCATCGTGATCCAGACCGCCCACCACCCGACAGAGGTCGGCCCCGAGGCGTAGGTCGGCAGGCTGAGGCCTAGGCCCACGTCCTTACGCTCCTGATCCGGCACCTGTGCCGTGCTGGTCCAGAGCCAGTAGAGCACGCAGACAATGGCGAAGGCGCCGCAGACGATGGCGGGTTCGTAGATGTGGAAGGTGGGGAAGATGAACGCGCCGCCGGTGAAGAACGCGGCGAGCATGGTGATCCACGCGGGGCCGGTGACGCGCTGCACCATCAGCGGTTTCGCGTCGATGACCGAGGTGATCAGCGTCTCGCGTTTGCCCTCGGGGGCGTCGGGCAGATAGTAGCGGCCCGCGTCCATACGCTCGACCAGTTTGGGCTGGTCCCACAGCGGGTAGCGCGAGGTGATATAGGGCACCGACCGGTTGCCCCATGCCTCTTCGGGCACATCATGGGCCCATTCCAGCGTACCGCCGCCCCATGGGTTGCGCTTGATCTGGCCTTGGTACGCTTTGGGGCGCAGCAGATCGTAGACGAAGACGGCAAAGCCTGCGGCGGTGATATAGGCCCCGACGGTGGACATCATATTAAGCCAGTCCCAGCCCGCGCTGCCCGGATAGGTGAAGATCCGGCGCGGCATCCCCTTGAGCCCCGTCAGATGCATCGGCAGGAAGGTGACGTTGAAGCCCACAAAGATCAGCCAGAAGGACCAACGGCCAAGGGTTTCGGACAGCAGCTTTTTGCGGAAGAAGGGGAAGAAATAATAGACCCCCGCCATGACCGGAAAGACCATGCCGCCGAACAGCGTGTAGTGCAGGTGGGCCACGACGAAGTAGCTGTCATGCGCCTGCCAGTTGAAGGGCACGATGGCCAGCATCACGCCCGTCAGACCGCCCGCCACAAAGATCGCCAGCGCCCCCGCGATCCAGAGCATCGGCAGGGTCATCTTGACCCGTCCCACCATCAGCGTCGCGACAAAGGCGAAAAGCTGGATGCCGGTGGGGATCACCACGGCCTCGGACGCGGCCGAAAAGAACCCCAGACTGATCTGGGGCAGGCCGGTGGTGAACATGTGATGCACCCACAGCCCGAAGGACAAGAACCCCGTGCCGACCGCGCTGAGCACGATCCACGAATAGCCCACGATGGGCGTGCGTGCGACGGTGGGCACGATCATCGCGGCGATCGCGATAGAGGGCAGGAAGATGATGTAGACCTCCGGATGGCCGAAAATCCAGAACAGATGCTGCCAGAGCATCGGGTCGCCGCCCCGGACGGGATCGAAGAACGGCCAATCGAAGGACCGTTCGAGTTCGAACAGGAAGTCCCCCGCGATCAGCGGCGGGAAGGCGAAGAGGATCATCCCGCCCACGACCATCACATACCACGCGTAAAGCGGCATGATGTTGACGCGCATCCCCGGTGGACGGCATTTGAGCGCGCCGACAATCAGCTCGACCGCCGCGGCGATGGAGGCGACCTCGATAAACGAGAGGCCCAGAAGCCAGACATCGGGGCCGATGCCTTCTTCCTTGGTGGCGAGCGGGGGGTACATGAACCAACCCGCCTTGGGGCCGGAATCGAACAGGATGGACCCGAAGACAAAGATGCCGCCGATCAGGAAACACCAGTAGCCATAGGCGCTGAGCCGCGGGAACGGCATGTCGCGCGCCCCCAGCATCCCGGGCAGCAGCAGGATCGAGATCGCCTCGAACATGGGCACGGCAAAGAGGAACATCATCGCCGAGCCGTGCATGGTGAAGAACTGGTTATAGCGGTCGGCGTCGAGGAAATCATTCTCGGGCACGGCAAGCTGGGTGCGCATGAGCACCGCCAGAATACCGGCGCAGAGCATGAAAAAGAACGCGGTCATCGTGTACCAGATGCCGACCTCGGTGTTGTTCACTGCCGACCAGTAGCGCCAGCCTTGCGGCGTTTTCCAAGCTGCACGCAGACGTTTTTTCTGCGCCTCCTGAACCTCCTGCGGCACGGGTTCGGCGAGCATATCCTCGGTCGGGGGGTAGGTGCCTTCGGGTTGCAGCACATCGGGGTATCTGCGGGTCATTCCAGCCCCCCCAGATAGGCGGCGAGCGCCGCGAGATCGTCGTCGGACAGGAAGTCATAAGTGGGCATATTGACCTCGGGTTTGATCGTGTCGGTGTGGCCGATCCATGTGGCGATGGCCTGCGCGTTCAAGGGAAGGGTGCCTGCGGCAAGCGAGTGGCGATTTGCCAGATGGGTCAGGTCGGGGCCGGTCTTGCCGATGGCTTTGGTGCCACGGATGGTGTGGCAGGCGCCGCAGCCTTCCTCAAGGAACAGGGTCGCGCCGGCTTGGGCCAGCGCGCCCTGGGGCGGCTTGGCATCGCGCGCCTCCGCGCTGAGCCATTGGTCGAATTCATCGGGCGGCATCACCACGGTTTCAAAGGCCATCAACGCATGGGAGGCGCCGCAGAATTCGGCGCATTGGCCCCGGTAGATGCCGGGATCGGTGGGCGCGAGGGTCATGCGGGTTTCGCGCCCCGGGAACATATCGGTCTTGCCGCCAAGGGCCGGCACCCAGAAGGAGTGGATCACCCGATGCGCGTTCAGCACAAGCTCGGTCCGGGCACCGGCGGGCAGGCGGAGCTCGTTCGCCGAGACGACTGTTCTGGTCTCCCCTTGCTGTTGGTATTCGACGCGCCACCACCATTGTTCGGCGGTGACCCGCACGACCAGCCCGTCCCCTTCGGCGCGGGTCGGTCCCATCAGCGGCAGGGAATAGATCAGCAGCCCCCCCAGCAGGACCACGGGAAAGACGATACCCCCGCCGACGATCAGCATTTCGGCGGTGCGGCGGCGCATGGCACCGGGGTTGATGCGTGTGACATAGACGAACAGCAGCGCGACAAGCCCCCACAGGATCACCGCGCCGACCAGCATCACCCAAAAGAGGTTCAGCACATCCGACGCGTCCTGACCGGCGGGGGCCAGCACGGATTGACGCCCCTCGCAGCCTGCCAGAAGCAGGGCGGCCGGGGCGATTGCACAGATGCGCCAAGGGTGTTGCAAGGGGGCTCCTTTCACTCTGACAATTTGTCCATGTCCGAGGCAAGCGGGTCTTGCCCCTTTGATTTCATGTAGAACACGGTCGCCCCCCAGAGCACGACACCCAAGCCGATCAGCACCGCGGCGATCAGGTATTGCACGCTGTCGCGCCCGGTCCACGGGCCGACGAAAAAGGCGCAAGATATCGCGCCGATATAGGGCAGGCCGAGGGGGCTGGTGAAATGGTCGTGGTCCACCGTATCGCTGCGCAGCACCAGCACGGCGATATTGACCAGCGTGAACACCGCAAGCAGCAGCAGCGCCGTGGTGCCCCCCAGATCAGGCACCGCGCCGACAAAGGTGATCAGCGCGATCGCCAGCCCGGTGGTAAAGACAATGGCCGTATAGGGCGTGCGCCGTTTGGGCAGCACCTTGCCCAGAATGGAGGGCAGGACTTTTTCCTGCGCCATCCCGTACAGCAGGCGGCTGGCCATCAGCATGTTGATCAGTGCGGAGTTCGCCACGGCGCACATGGTGATGATGCCGAAGACGCTGAGCGGGAACCAGGGCGCGCCGGCTTCGACGACCTTGAGCAGGGGGGTGGCCCCTTCGCCCAATGCCTTTGCGTCGACAAGGGCAATGGCGGTGATCGACACCAGCAGATAGATCACGCCGGTGATCAGCAGCCCGCCCAGCAGGACTTTGGGAAAGATGCGCGAGGGGTTCTTGGCTTCTTCGGCCATGTTCACGGAATCCTCGAAGCCGACCATCGCAAAGAAGGCCAGCGTGGTCGCGGCGATCACGGGCCAGAACAGGCCCTGCTCTCCGGCGCTGCTGAAATCGAACGCGCGCCCGAAATCGCCTTGCCCGCCCATGAGCGCGGCGGCCCCGATCATGATGATGATCAGCAGGCCGGTCAGTTCGATGCAGGTGAGCACCACATTTGCCTTCACGCTTTCGCCGACGCCGCGCAGGTTGATCAGCCCCAGCAGCACCATAAAGCCGATGCTAATGGCGGTGATCAGCAAGGCCCCGTCGCCTAGACCGAAACTTTTCCCGAAATTCTCGGCAAAAGCCTGCGAGGCGGTCGAGGCCGAGGTGATCCCGCTCGACATCACAGCGAAGGCCACGAGGAAGGTGAGGAAATGCACGCCAAAGGCCTTTTGCGTATAAAGCGCGGCACCGGCGGCCTTGGGGTATTTGGTGACAAGTTCAAGGTAGCTGCAAGCGGTCACGGTGGCCAAGACAAAGGCCACGAGGAACGGCAGCCAGACAATGCCGCCGACCTTTGCCGCGACTTCGCCTGTGAGCGCGTAGATCCCTGTGCCCAAGACATCGCCCACCACGAAAAGCAGCAGCAAGCCGGGCCCCATCACGCGTTTAAGTTCGCTTTTCTCGCCGTCTTGATCCGGCGCCTTTGAAACATCCTTGGTCATGGGACACTCCCTTCCCCCCTTGCCGGGGGCGTGGCCCCGACATCACAGCCGTCACCAGTTCACGCCCGTAGCGACGGCTAGCCCGTGGCGTCTTGTGCGCTGCCGCCTTTCTTGCGGATCACGCGGTAGATGTAGGTCAGCACCAAGGCGCCGATGACAACGTTGGACACGGGGTTCATGTAGTCCGCGACCAGATCGTATTGCGACCCGAGCGCGTAGCCGAGCCCGGTCAGCAGAGTGTTCCAGATCACCGTGCCCGCCAGCGAGAAGGCCAGAAACGGCAGGTGATGCATCGGCGTCAGCCCCGCGGGCACCGAGATCAGCGTGCGGATGGCGGGCACCATGCGCCCCATGAGCACGGCCAGATTGCCGTGGCGGTCGAACCAGTCCGACGCGCGGTCAAGATCCTCGGGGGACATGGTGAGCCAGCGGCCGTGCTTTTCCAGAAGGTGCCGCACGCGGTCGTGCCCGATCTTGCGCGCGATGATGTAGTAGAGGTAGGTGCCCGCCAGCGACCCGATGCTGCCCGCGATCACCACGCCGACAAAGTTCATCTGGTCCTGATAGGCCAGAAACCCTGCCAGCGGCATGATCAGCTCGGACGGGATGGGCGGAAAGACGTTTTCCGCGAACATCAAAAACGCGACGCCCAGATAGCCAGCGGCGTCCAGCAGGCCGGTGATCCAGTCAAACATGGGGACTCCGGTTCTGTTGCGTTGCGGGGGAGGGGGCGTTGAGGGTCATTGAGGGTCTTTCGTCGTCAGCGGGTTGGCTACACGTTCATAGTATTCACTGATGGCGCGCATATCCTCGGGGGTCATTTTGCGGGCGATGGCGGACATCATGCCGCCAAAGTCATTGTCCCGCTGGCCGCGTTTCCAGCGGTCCAGTTGCAGAACCATGTAGTTGGCGTATTGACCGGCAAGATAGGGCACCGAGGGCGGGTTGCCCGTGCCATCGGGCCCGTGGCAGTTGGTGCAGGCGGGCAGGCCCTTGTCGGGCGATCCGGCCCGCGCGATGGCGGCCCCTTTCTGGATCTCTTGCGCTGAAACCTGCCCGCGCGCCACCCGCAGCGGCGCAGCGAGAGAGGCGTAATAGGCGCTGACCGCGGCGCGGTCGTCTTCAGAGAGGGATTGCGCGACGGGCGTCATCAGGTCGTCGGGCCGCGCGTCGCTGGCATAGTCATCCAGCTGCTTGTCAAGATACCACGCCGGTTGTCCGGTAAGCCGTGGGAAGCTGCCCGACCCGTCGCCCTGACCGTCAACGCTATGGCAGGTCATGCAGGATTGCACATCGCCCGCGCCCTGCAGGGCGATGGTCTGCCCCCGTGCCAGCGTGTCGGCGTCGGGCGGCGTATCGACCGTCATGTTGAACAGATCGCGCGCCGTACCATAGGGCTGATCCGCAGGGATCGCCTGCGCGGTGGCCAGCGCGGGCAAAAGGGCTGCGAGGGCGAGGCAGAGCAGGGGGCGGTGCGGGATGTTCATGGGGGCTCCTCTGCTTCAGGCGTCCATCAGTGGGCGCGGGTTGGTGATATAGTCGTTCTTCATGTGATCGAGCGTCCAATAGGCGACGCCCATCAGCGGCCCCGTGGGGTTGTAGCCAAGGTTCTGCGGAAACAGCCCTGCGCCAAAGACAAAGACGTTGTGATGATCCCACATCTGGCCAAAACGGTTCACGACGCTGGTGGTCGGGTCCGTGCCCATCACCGTGCCGCCGGTGTTATGGGTGGTCTGATAGGGCACGATGGAATAATCACTGCCCTCTGCCGCGCGGTTGCTGGCGGAGGTGGATGTCACGTTCTCCATATTGCGCGCGATCTCATGCGCCTTGCCCATCACATAGTCGGCCATGCGCCGGTCGTTTTCGGGAAAGTTGAATGTCATCCGCAGCAGCGGGCGGCCATAGGCGTCTTTCCATGTTGGATCGAGGTCAAGGTAGTTATCGGGCGTCGCCATGGATGACCCGTGGACGGTCAGGCTGGCGTGGTGCAGGTAATTCTCGCGCACGGCACGTTTCCAGTCGGCACCCCATGCGGGCGTGCCTTCGGGCGTGGGCTGGTAGTTGATCGGGCGGCCATTGGTCTGCGTGCAGGCGATATAGCCGCCGCCCAGAAACCCCAGATCGCTGTGGTCGAAGTTGTCGCCGTTGAAGTCATCGATCACCGTGCCAAGCGCCCCCGCCCCCATAAAGGGGTTGGTCACCACCTGATCATCGAAAAATACGTTCACACCCGCCATCGTCTGATAGGCATAGTTCCGGCCCACGGTGCCTGTGCGGGTTTTCGGGTCGTAGGGTTTGCCCAGACCGGAGACCAGCATCAGATGCACGTTCCACAGGCCATAGGCGTTCATGCAGACGATATCGGCGGGCTGGAACACCTCTTCGCCCGC
>NZ_DGMH01000013.1:37925-40356 GCF_002388305.1 Sulfitobacter sp. UBA4523 | reverse complement strand
ACGTTCCACAGGCCATAGGCATTCATGCAGACGATTTCGGCGGGCTGGAACACTTCTTCGCCCGCGTCGGTCAGATAGGTGACACCGGTGGCGGTCTTGCCGTCCTCTGACTTCTCGACGCGCAGGACCTGCGCCTGATAGCGGATCTCGAAGTTCTCGTGGGATTTGATCTGGTCATAGACGCAGATGATCGGGTCGGCCTTGGCGTAGTAGCCGCAGCCGAAGCGTTCGCAAAAGCCGCAATAGGTGCAGGGATGCAGCTTGGCCCCGTAGGGGTTGGTGTACTCCTTGGTGGCGTTGGCGGCGGGCAGGGGGAAGGGGTGGTAGCCGAGCTTTTGCGCCGCCTCTCCGAATTTGGTGGGGCCGATGGGCTGGCGCATGGGCGGGTTGGGATAATCAGCGCTGCGCGGCCCTTCGAAGGGGTTGCCGCCTTCACGCGGGCCGTCGGCCATCTGGCCTGCTGTACCGGAGGTGCCGCAGATCTTCTCGTAGAAATCGAAATGAGGCTCAAGCTCGTCATAGGTGACGCCCCAATCCTGCACATTCAGATCATCGGGAATGAAGTCGGCACCATAGCGGTTTTCGTAATGGCTGCGCATTTCGAGGTCAGACGGCAGGGGCCGCCAAAGCTGGCCATTCCAGTGGATGCCCGCGCCGCCAAGCCCGACACCGGGCAGGAACGACCCGAGTCTGCGCATCGGCAGCGCCTGCTGGCTGGCGTTGTTGCGGAAGGTCAGGGTCTCTTTGCGGGTGTTGATCATATGCGCGTGGTGCACCGCATATTTCAGTTCGTCATGTTCCTTGGGGGCGGCGAAATCATCAGCGTCGTGGCGATAGGATCCGCGTTCCAGCACCACACAGCGTTTGCCAGCGTGGGCAAGTTCATATGCAGCTGTCAGACCCGTCCAACCGGCCCCGATGATGACCACATCTGTTTTCGCCAGCCGCCGTGCCATGATCTACCTTTCCCAGTTGAAGTCGCTTGTGCCCGGTTGATGCCCGATGCCCATAGGGGGCTGCCGGTAGGGGCGATTGTGGGCGTCGACCGTGTCGGTGAAATAGCCGAAGGCCCCGGGGAAGCCGACCATATGCCAACCGGCATAGCCCTTGTTGCCGCCATAGATCGGGTCGGCAAAATAGCCCTGGTTCGTCAGGGCATGGAGTTCGGTAAAGAAGGTTTTGGCCCCGACACGACCGGCGAGCGCGGGCCTATCCTCGGACAGGTCGGTCATCAGCTGGTCGAGCGCGGATTGCGGTTGCCCTTCAAGCGGGCCGATGACGGTCTGCATCGCCGCCAGCCCCTCGCGCCAAAGCTCGGCGGGGCGTAGGGGAGATTGGTAGCCTTGCTCGGGCGTGCCTTGGGGGTGGGGCCCGTCCATATACAAGTGTTCCCCGCGCCCGTATCCGCCCGCAAGTTGCAGATCGATGAAATCGACCACGCCGGCCTGACTGGCCGAGGGGAAATCATCCTGCGGGATCAGCGTGTCACACAGCAGTGCGAGGCTTCGGGCCTCGGGATCGGTCAGGAAGGTGAAAGGAGTGCCATCGAGGGCGGCAAAGGCATGGCGCGGCAGGGACGCAAGGCCGACGGCGGCACCGAAGCCGAATAGAACTGATCGTCTGGAATACGTTGGCATACGAAACCCAAATGATTGGTCACTTGTCTAAATAACGCCCGCGTGAGCGAGATGTTCCGCGATTTTGCAAAAAATTTTGGCGAAACTAGTCGTGGCGTTTCTGGTGGGGGCGGTCTAGTTTGCGCGGGCCGAAACAAACTCACACAGCCATGTGACTGGTTCTTGGGAACTGGGTCGCGCTATTGGGGGTTACATCGTCAAGCACTAACTAAATAGGAGCGTGCACGCATGCTGACCAAACGCCATTTTATCACCAGCTCCGCTGCCGCGTTGTTCTCTGCCCCTCTGGCCCCCAGTCTCGCCGCCGCTGCGACGACAGACAAGTCGATGTGGGACGCATGGGATGCGCAGGTAACGCCAGCGGGCTACGATCCTGCAACGACGAACCCTTGGGGCGTCGCGCCCCGCTTTCTGCCCCAACTGGTAGAGGCGAACCCCGGTCTGACGCCGGGCGATATCCACGTCGATGCGGTCGCGCGGTATCTGTATCACATTCAGGACAATGGCACGGCTATGCGCTATGGCGTGGCGATTGCGCGGGGTAACCTGTACGAGCCCGGCACCTATACGATCAAGCGCAAGGCGAAATGGCCAACCTGGACGCCGACGCAGAACATGATCCGCCGCGATCCAGAGCTTTATGAACAACACGCCGATGGGATGGACGCAGGCCCGCAGAACCCCTTGGGGTCACGCGCGCTGTATCTTTTTGTCGGTAACCGCGACACCTATCTGCGCATCCACGGGTCGCCTAACCCGCAATCGATCGGCGGGCGTGCAAGCTCTGGCTGCGC